>SKZL01000090.1 GCA_007127395.1 Balneolaceae bacterium | reverse complement strand
GTTGGCCTGGTACCCACTATGGGAGCACTTCACCAGGGACATACAACACTGTTTGATATTGCCGGTAAACACTCGGATGCTGTTATAGCTTCCATCTTTGTGAACCCGACTCAATTTGGGCCTGATGAAGATTTTGATTCCTACCCCAGGCAACTTGAAAGTGACCTTGAAATCTGCAAAAAGCACAACATCTCCATCGTATTCGCTCCAGCGAGAGATGAAATGTATAGCGAAACCAATTATCTGAAAATTGAAATTGACTCTCTTCATAGTCATATGTGCGGCAGAAGCCGGCCGGGTTTTTTCGAGGGTGTGCTTCTGGTTGTGAATAAGCTATTCAACATTACTCAACCTCATGTGGCGGTATTCGGGCAGAAGGATATTCAGCAGTTTATCATTCTGAACCGGATGAATGAGGAGTTTAATCACGGTATTGAGATGATCATGGCTCCTGTTATCAGGGCTAACGACGGATTGGCCCTTAGCAGCCGGAATGCCTATCTGAGTGATGAAGAGCGTATTTTAGCCCCCGGGCTTTATAGAGCACTGCACTATATTGAAAAACAGATTCTGGGTGGGGTTAATCAGCCTAAATTACTGATAGAGCATCAAATCAGTGAACTTGAGGCGAAAGGTTTTAAAATTGATTATATTGATCTGTTTTCTCAGTCAACGTTGCAGCCGGCAGAAACGTTAAGGGAGAGTGAGAAATATATTATTGCCGGCGCCGTTTGGTTAGGAAAGACAAGACTGATAGATAATATTTTAATTGAAAGTTTACAGTAAGCAGAGTGCATTATGGAATTGACGATGTTTAAATCGAAACTTCATCAGATGCGAATCACCGAGGCAAATCTGATGTATGAGGGCAGTATCACAATTGATCAGGATCTGCTCGATATGTCCGGAATTCTTCCCTATGAAAAGGTGAGTGTGGTAAATATTACCAACGGTTCACGCCTCGAGACGTACACTATTCCCGGTGAGAGAGGGAGTCGTGTTTGTTGCATGAACGGAGCTGCTGCAAGGCTTACTCAGGTGGATGATCGCGTGATTGTGATCGCCTATGCACGTATGAGCGAGAAGGAAGCTAAAACACATAAGCCGACCGTTGTGGTAGTGGATGAGAACAATAACCCTAAGAATGTCTTCAAGGGAACCATCCACGGTCAGACCTTCGATCTTGAAAATGGAATGATTGAAAGTTCTAATTAATTTAATGGAATTCCAATTTAATGGAATCCCAATCGAATTAACGTATCCAAACTCTGCTACCGTCATTTTGTCCCGACAGTTGTCGGGATCAGGATCTCAAAACCACGGAGTAATGCAAAACCCATTGCTTCTAATCAACTCATCAGTCTGGAGATCCTGTCCCGAAAGCATTCGGGACAGGATGACGCGTTGGTTCAAATCTCATCCTTAGTTTAAAACCTCATCCTGTGTTTACGACCTCAACTCTAGTTTCTAACGTCATCCTGAATTCATTTCAGGATCTCAAAACCACGGAGTAATGCAAAACCCATTGCTTCTAATCAACTCATCAGTCTTGCTCATCTTTTGTACCTCGACGGTTGACGGGATTCGGGATCAGAATGACGAGTTATATCCATTCCTCAATCACTATCCTCAACCAGTGAGAAAACGAATGAGTTTTCCGAAACAAAAAAAGCTTTTTTACGTACCCCTCCACACTGTTCAATAAACTTTTTTTCAAAAAAGGAAAATTTCTTTATACTAAAGAAATAGTTTTGACTGTTATATATTCATCAAATGATATGAGATTCAGATACTTAGGTAAATTACTATCAAATTCTGCCGGAGTATCTCATCAAAACTAAAACAAACCGGCCAAATCCGGATGATCTGACAATATCAACCTTGACCTCCCTTCCATGAACAAAAAAGTCATTGTCTCAATATTAGCCATCCTCCTTCTGATCGCACTCTGGTTCTTTACACGAATCGACACAAGTGAAATGCTCGACCTCTACGTAGATGTTCAAAAAGGTGAATTTGATGTCGTTGTAACCACAACCGGTGAACTGCAGGCAAAAAACTCTATCAGGGTTAGGGGTCCGCAGGGGGCACAAACTGTCCAGGTCTGGAATATGACGATTCAAAGTATGGTGCCGGAAGGAACCATCGTTCGCAAGGGCGATGTAGTGGCAGAGCTTGACCGGTCAGATATCATGACCCGGTTTCAAAATGCACAACTTGAAGTACAGCGCGCTGAATCGCAATTTGAACAGGCTCAGCTCGACAGCTCTCTTTCACTTACTCAGGCTCGTGATAATCTGGAAAATCTGCGTTTTCAGTTAGAGGAGCGGGAAATTGCGGTTGAACAGTCGGCCTATGAATCTCCGGCTGTACAACGCCAGACCCAAATCGAGCTGGAACGTACTGAACGGCAACTTGCCCAGGAGCAACAAAACTACAGAACCAGGGTGCTGCAGGCTGAAGCGAGCCTCCGTGAAATCGAAGCCACTCTGACACAGCAGAGAAATCAACTTCAGCGTATTATGGATGTGATGGGCGGCTTCACCGTCGTGGCACCGGAGGATGGCATGGTCGTTTATGCACGTAACTGGCAGGGGCGAAAAACAACAACCGGCAGTATGGTAAATGCTTTTGATCCGGTTGTGGCAGAGCTTCCCGATTTCAGTGCCATGGAATCGCTCACCTATGTTAATGAGGTGGATATACAGAAAATCCGAACCGGACAGACCGTTGAAGTCGGATTGGATGCCGTTCGTGACCAAAAAATGACGGGTGTGGTCACTTCTGTTGCCAATATCGGTGAACAGAGACCAAACTCCCACTCAAAGGTATTTGAAGTGAAAATTGAGATCAATGAATCGGATACCACACTTCGTCCGGCCATGACCACCTCCAACGATATTCTGGTAGAAAGAATCCCTGAAACGCTCTACGTCCCCCTTGAGTCTGTTCATATTGATGAGGGCAATCACTTTGTGTTCAAACGGGAAGGGTTGCAAATGGTGATGCAGCAGGTGATTATGGGAGCGACCAACGACAACAGTGTCGTGATTCTGGAGGGCCTTGCAGAAGGAGATCAGGTATTGATCTCCATGCCACCGGCCAACAGGGATGGTTTGAGAAGGGATCTGCTACCGGAGGATGTGTTGAACCGCTACCGTGACCTGATCAATCCGGAAGAGGTTCCGGATCAGGAGATCGCACAAACAGAATCGTAGCCAAACCCCTGAACTCCCGATCCCGACCGCTGTCGGGACGGGATTCTCTTTGCACTCCAACCTGAAACCGGACTATCATGCTACAGATCTTTCTTTACAACCTGGACATCGCCATCGAAGCGATCAAGCGCAATAAACTGCGATCCATGCTCACCTCATTGGGTATCATCTTTGGTGTTGCATCCGTGATCGCAATGCTCGCCATCGGAAGCGGTGCTCAACAGGAGATCCTGGCCAATATGCAACTGCTGGGAACCAACAATGTGATCATACAACCTGTTGTTGAGCAGAGAGAGGGCGAGGTAGAGGAGGAGGAGTTTGACGCCTTCACTTCACGCCGATATTCCCCGGGATTAACCCTGGAAGACCTGCACAGCATCCGGGATTTAATCCCCAATGTGAATGCAGCTACACCGGAAATTATCTACGACACTCAGTTCATCCGAGCCGGACAGATGCGATCGGGCAAACTGGTTGGCGTGAACAGTGACTATTTCAGTATCAACAACTTTCAGATGGCATCCGGATCTAATTTTACGGATCAGCACTTTCAGGATGCAGTACCTGTAGCGATTATCGGATATGGCGTTCGAACCCGTTTTTTTCCGGGTGAAGATCCGCTCGGACAGAGAATCAAAGCGGGCAATGTATGGTTCACCATCGTGGGTGTACTTCAGGAGCGACAGCTCACATCCAGCCAGATCGAAAACCTGGGGTTGCGTGACTTCAACATGGATATTTTTGTACCAGCCGAAAGCATCCTGCTCCGATACCGTAACCGTGCAGCCATTACAAGCCGCGATGTTCAACAGGCTCAGGCTCAACAGAACAACAATTCATCCGAATCATCCAGAGAACGAAATATCCATCAGCTCGACCGGGCAATTATTCAGGTATCGGATAACCGGTATAGCATCACCATCGCAGAGGTGATCTCTAGGATGCTGGAGCGGCGACACAACGGCGTCATCGATTTTGAGATCATCGTTCCGGAACTGCTGCTGCAACAGGAGCAGCGCACACGGCGGATTTTCAACATCGTACTGGCATCTATCGCGTCCATCTCCCTGATCGTCGGCGGTATTGGAATCATGAATATTATGCTTGCATCGGTCATTGAACGCTACAAGGAGATCGGTGTTCGCCGTGCCGTAGGGGCCAAACGGCACGACATCCAGCTGCAGTTTCTAACCGAGGCACTCGCTATCAGTGTCACAGGAGGTTTCATCGGTATTGTACTCGGTATCGGTTTCAGTTATCTGATCGAAGTTACCACCGGTATTGTCTCAATCGTCACGATCAGCTCTATCGTGATCTCATTTGGTGTTGCCACCATCATAGGAATCATCTTCGGATTTTTTCCGGCCAAACGAGCTGCAGAGCAGGAACCGGTTACCGCACTGCGACATGAATAAACAACTATCATCAATCAACCTGTTTTTTTAAAAATCATGAAGAATCCTGATCGAATAAAATCACGGCTACTGATTCCCTGTCTCTTCACTCTTTTACTGTTGAGCCATATTGCCACCGCACAGACAACCACCGGCGAAACCGAACCTGTTGCACTTTCACTTCAGGAGACCATCGAAATTGCCATCGCGTCCAGTCCGCTCTCACGCTCTTCCAGATATGCCCTCATCGCCAGTGAATGGAGGTATCAATCCTTCCGGGCCGATCTGCTACCGGGACTATCACTCGAAGGAAATGCTCCGAATTACAGGCGAGCCTTTCGTGAAAATTTCAATCCGGACGGTTCCACATCCCTGATCTACAATCAGCAGTCCAATGCATCGACCCGCTTAACCGTGAACCAGTCCATTATGCCGACAGGCGGCACCCTCTCCCTTTCAAGTGGCATTTCACGATTGGGAATTTTTGCCGATGAGAATACCTATCTCTGGAGTTCAACACCGCTTGTTGTGGGGTATAGTCAGCCCCTGTTTCAATTCAACAACCTCAAATGGAGAAACCGGATTGAGCCGCTGCAACTTCAAATTGCTCAGAAGCGCTACACTGAATCGATGGAAGAGCTCTCTCTCACAGTTACGCAGCGCTATTTTGATGTACTGCTATCCAAAATCAATCTGGATATTGCAGAGTTTAACGTCGCCGTGAACGACTCAATCTACAACATCTCACAGGGCCGGTACAATGTGGGAAATATCGCTGAAAACGATCTGTTGCAGTCAGAGCTTCAGTTGCGTAATGCTGAATCTTCACTCACTCAGGCGCGCATCAACTACAACCAGCAGCTCAACAGTTTCCGGCTGCTTTTGGGGCTTGATCCTGAAGCTCCGGTTGATGTCAAGGTGCCGGAATATGTGCCGGACTTTCATGTAGAGGAGAGGCTTGCCCTGGAGATGGCCCGGCGCAACAACAGTACATCGCTCAATTTTGATATGCAGACCCTTCAGGCTGAACGCGAACTGGATATGGCTGTGAAACAGAGCAGCTTTTCTGCAACGATTCAGGCCAACTACGGCTTGAACCAGACCTCTGAAAATTTTAACGATCTCTACAATAGTCCGCTGAACCAGCAGTTTGTAACACTCAATTTTCAGATACCGATCTTCAACTGGGGCAAACAGCGGGCGGAAGTCAATTTTGCAAGAAACACGCGAAGGCAGGTTGCCGATGATATCGCGTACGAACAGGCTCAGTTCGACCTGCAGGTTAGCAATATTGTAGCGGAGTTTATGCAGCTGCGTGAGCAGGTGATGCTGGCTCAACTATCCGATGGGATTGCCGACCGCCGCTATCAGGTTGCAAGAAACAGGTATCGGATTGGGCAAATCGATATCACCAACCTATTCATTGCTCAGAATGAGCGTGATGCGGCTCAGAGAAATTATATCCAGGCGATCCGCAACTACTGGATCAGTGTCTACAACCTGCGCCGCCTCACGTTATACGATTTTGAAAACAGTGTGATGATTTCTCATGATTACAGATAAATGGGGTGGGTGTTGACTTTCCGATAATTACAGATGAGGGGTAGGTGTTGATTTTCCAATGATTACAGTTGAAGGGTAGGTGTTGATTTTCCAATGATTACAGTTGAAGGGTGGATGTTTATATAATCAATATACCTCTGCAACGTCATCCCAACTCTGCAACCGTCATTCTGTCCCGACAACTGTCGGGATCAGAATTTCAAAACCACTGAGTAACGCAAAACCCTTTGCTT
>SKZL01000218.1 GCA_007127395.1 Balneolaceae bacterium | reverse complement strand
CAACACCCAGAATTTTCAGTAATTTTTTCGTTGCTGATTTCTCTTTAGCCATGGTTAATGATTTTTTTATTGATTAGTTCTGCACCATTTCAAAGATCTATAGACTCTGTAAGTCGTCCCAGATAGTAATCCAACACTTTCTCCTGGAATACAAAATTATAGATAGTCTGAACACGGTTTGATTGTGATTCTACATAGTTTGCATTTGCCTGATTTAATTCTATCAAAGTGGATGCTCCCACTTCATATCGCTGAAGTTCGGTTTCATAGGCTCTTTCTGCTGCAATAAGTGCTTTATCTGATGATTCAAGCTCTTTTACAATCGACATATAGTCGTTGTAAGCCTGCCGAACCTCTTCATTGATCTGAAATCGGATATTTTCGAGTTCTAATCTGCTGTTTTTCAGGGTAATCTGGCTATTTTGCAGATTTGTCCGACGATTCAAGTTATCAAATATGGGAATCTGAATATTGAATCCGAAAAATCTGTTCACATTTCTGTCAAAAAACTGATCTGTATAACTTAGAGGTTCACCGTTAAAATCCCGGAATCGATCGTTGTAACTACCACTGATTCCCATACTTGCATTCAACGTCGGTAACAAGTTGGCTCTGGCAAGTGATGCATCATATTCATTGCGTTCAATCAACAACTGCTGAGCTCTCAAATCTCTTCTGTTTTCAAGAGCTGTTTCGACCATTTCACGAAGATCCAATTCAATGGGTATCAATTCCAGGTCATCAACATCAGGCATGATCAATTGGTATTCCATCCCGGAGTCGTCCTGCATAATTCTCATTAGAAATGTTATACTGTTTTGAAGTGCATTCTCTCTTTGAATCACTACAAATTCATCATTTGCTACAATTGCTGCCTGATTTAAAAGGTCCACATTCGGGCTTCGTCCAACCTCAACAAGTGCTTCAATTCTATCATACTGCTGACGTGAAATGTTAAGATTCTCCTCGCTAATTCGGAGCAGCTCATCATTCAATACCACCTGTAAAAAACGGCTTGCGGTAGTAAAGATGATGTTCTCCCTAATTCTTTGGCTCTCTTGAATTTGTATGTCTCTGTTGGTATTGGCCCTTCTTAGATTCAAAATATTACTGAAACCGTTAAATAACGTTACACTTGAGTTTAAGTTACCACCCATGGTATTTGTGGTTACGTTTTCAAATGAAACGGTAGTTTGATCAAACTGCTGACCTATTCTCCTTGTACCGTTGTAACTGGCGCTCAATGACGGCAAAAAGTCAGCTTTTGCACTCATGACACTGTTATCTGTTGAGCTAAGATTGTTTTCAGCCTGTTTTAATTGATAGTTGTTCTCAAGTGCTATCTGGATAGCGTCTTCAATGGAAATACTGACTTGAGCTTGACTTACAAATGGAATGGTAAGCAGGATTGCGAAAAGAAGTATTCTTGGAATCATTTGCTATGATATTTTAGGATTTTTGTTTTTACACGTAGAAGTGTAATGAGAGTTTCAGATATTTTTTTCGATTTGATGAAAATAAAATGTTTTTTAACATCTTTTGATTGTTGTTAACTACTTCACATCGTCAAAAATAACCTCAAATTGATACGATTGAATAGTATTGAGACGAATCAACAACCAATTCGTTTGAAATGTTCACACTCCTTTCTTGAGCACTATACGGATGGTTTACAAATTGATGTGCAGATAAATGGTCTCATTTTCCATTTATGGTAATTAAAAGTGAACTATAACTATTCAGAACACTGAAAATGAAGATTATATCACTTTTTGTAACCTTCTTTATCCCCTGCCAAGCTGTTTTCAAGCATTTCAGATATGTATGAAGCTGCTCTAAAGGCGGCAACTCTCTTCAATTCATTAAAGACCATTGAACTGAAACCCTGTGATGACGCAGAATCTGATTCTATCTCTTCTGATTTTCGTCTCTTTTTTTTCCCGGAACCGGTAGCTAATCCTGCAACTGCACCTAAAAGAATGGAGAAACCTACTGTCTTTAAAGGATGTTTCCTTATTGTCTCAACCGGGTTCAGGTTACCTGGTATCATTGAGCTCACTTTAGAGATACGATTCTCAAAACCTGATTCAAGAAAATCCAGTTCATCTCTCAGTTTCTTTTTTCTCTGTCTTATTTCATTCATGGATTTGTTACTTTTTTGAACCGTTTGAGCCATCCTTTTTTTCGTCAGACTCATCATCATCAAAGATACCATCCTCTGGTATCATTTTACTGATCATCTCCGCTTGAATTTTCTCAGTAAGCCGCTTTGATTTTCTATTAATGAAAATAATTCCTGCTAACAAAAACGGCAATGAGACAATCGCAAAACCATAACTGTAGTTACCCAAAAGATCCCCTATATAAAATCCAAGTGCAAAACAGATAAAATAGACAGCCGATATAAGCAGAATCAATCCAATTAATTTCTGCACAGAATGAGCAATGACCCTTGAGATCTGTTCCGCAACTGACAGCATTAAGAGCTCTATCCTTGTTTCGATATATGAGCGGATATCTGATGCCAAGGATTCTTTTTTTTCCTGTTGTTGCTCTTTAATCTCTCTATGTTTATCTGTTTCCATAATCTGAAGGGATTGTAGTTATCTCAGTAATCTACCCAAAACAAAACCGACTGCTGCACCGATAGCAACACTCGCGATCGGATTTTTACGTATAAGCAGCTCTGTCTCTGTCCTGAGCTCATCAAGTTTCTCCTCAAGGTTCAGGTCACTTAGGATGGATTGTCCTTTTTCAAGTACGCTTTCAAGCTCCTCGTTCAGATCGTCAATGTTATTTGATTCCATGATATTCTTAATAAGTTGATAGATAGGATATAATGTAGAATAACGATTCAAAATAACATCTTATTCTGTAATGTTAAACGAATAATTTTAAGATAGGCTATTCGTAACGTAAACTTTCAATTGGATCAAGCTGAGCAGCTTTCCATGCAGGATATACTCCAAATAGAACACCCACAATGGTCATCCCTATAACACCGCCAACGGCTGAGCTCCACGGAATCACGATTCCTGATTCGAGCCACAGAGCAGCAGCATTGCCAAGAGCAGCGCCTGCAAGTATACCAATGACACCACCTATCTGACATAAAGCGATGGATTCCAGTAAAAATTGGGATGTAATTGCCTTTTTGGTTGCACCTACAGCTTTTCGAATTCCGATCTCCCTCGTTCTTTCTGTTACCGAAACCAGCATTATATTCATTACACCAATGCCGGCACCCAGCAGTACGACTCCTCCGATAATGAATCCAATTAAGTATAACATCCCTGTAAACTGGTCAAATACGCCACTTAAGGATTCATTTGTGGTGATCTCAAAATCGCTCTCGGCAGCTGGGTCAACCTTTCTTATGGCCCGCAGAATACCTGTAAGTTCATCAATCGTTGCAGCAACCCTATCGACGGAACCCGCCCTTACCTGAATTCCAATATTTTGGTTTCTTCCATAAATACCAGCAAGATTGGTGTATGGGATAACAACAAACCGATCCAAAGTACTTCCAAACACATTCCCTTTCGCCTCTGTAGTCCCAATTACTGTGTAGGGCCTTCCTTCGATCCGGATTGTCTTGCCAATGGGTGTCTCCTGTTCAAAAAGAGCCGAAGCAACATCAGCACCAATGATTGCAATAGGTCTGGCATAGTCGATATCTTCGGGCAGGAAATTTCTACCTTCTTCGATGGTATATGCATTATTGTCCAGATAGTGTTCATTAGCACCCCTAATGCCAATATTCGGTTCAGTTTCAAGATCTCCGAATGACACACGGGTTGTTCTGTACTGCCTGTTGGGACCGATACCTGTTGCCTCTCTGGTCATATCTTGCAATGTTTCCATCTGTGCGATGGTAATGTCCTGCCTGTTTCTGTAACGATCCCAGTCTGTGGGCCCCATCTGAATCGCCGGAAACTTTGAAACAGTGATGACATCTCCACCCATTAGGCTCATGGTATCCTTGAAATATGTATCAAGAACCAATACAGCTGTATTGGCACTGATGATGGCAAAAACGCCAACAGATATGGCTAAAAGTGTCAATGACGATCTTAGCTTATTTGCCCGGATTGAGTCAATGGATTGTCTGAACACTTCTAATAAATTCATAATCTTCTATAGTTTTAGTCGTATCTGAGTGATTCAATCGGATCGGCTTTGGCTGCTCTGCTTGAGGGAAGATATCCAAAAAGGATACCGACAGCTGCACATATTAAAATGGCATTCAGGACGGTTGTCCAGTCCAGATAAGCAATAAAAAATTGATTGATCAGCTGAGTTACACCCACAGAAAGTAGTACACCGATAACTCCTCCTACCAGACAGATTACAACCGACTCCATCAAAAATTGAAGAAGAATTTCCCACGATTTTGCTCCTACTGCTTTTCGAATTCCGATCTCCTTGGTTCGTTCTTTAACAGATACAAACATGATATTCATAACACCAATACCACCAACAAAAAGAGCAAGCCCCGTTAAAAATATTCCTATACCATAGATAACCATCTTCATTCCCTGAAATTCCTGTTCAAACAGAGCTGCCTGATTGATTGCAAAATCGTTATCATCGAGCGGATCGAGTTGTCGGATCTGGCGCATCGCACCAATTACCTCATACTCCCCTTCATAAAGAGAATCATCATCAGGAAACTGCACTGCAAGCTGCACACCTCCTCTCAAACTATAGATAGTACCAAATGCTGTAATCGGTACAACAACCATATTGTCAAAATCCTCAAGTCCAAGAAAATTTCCTCTTTTTTCCAATACACCGATAACTGTAAAACGCTGACCTCGAATAACAATCTGTTTATCAAGCGGATCCTCATTGGGAAAAAGAAGATCTGCTACACTGCCACCTACCACAGCCACTCTTGCTGCTCTGTGAACATCAGAATCATTGAATGCACGACCATATTCCAGGTTTAACCCGCCGGTTCTAAAATAACCTACTGTAGCTCCCTGAAAATTAACCCTATCTGCCTGTCGATCCCTGTATCGAATAGTAGTAAACCGGCTGGAGGCAGCGGAAACTTCTGATGCGGATGGGGTAAGATCTCTTAGTCTGTCGACATATGAGAGCTCCATCTCTCTTCTGTTTCTATATTCCCACCATTTATACTCTCCACCAAAACCCCACGGCCACTTGTCCACATATACAACATTACGCCCAAGCATATCCATACTGCTTTCAAAAGAACGGTCAATGCCATCTGATATGGTATTCATAGCTGTAACCGATACGATACCGATGACGATACAAGTGGTTGTCAGAATAGCTCTCATTTTATTCGTCCAAATCGACGAAAATGCTATCTTGGTTCCTTCTATAAGGCTTATGAGTATTCTGTTCATAATCGGGTATTTGCGCTATAAAGGTTTAATTTAACTCATGATTAAACAATTGGTCATAATCGATTTCAGATAACCAAACGAGCTCACATATTTTTTTGACCTTGCAATAAGTGAATAACGATTAAGTTTTCTTTTTTGTTACTATTCTTAAACTTTAAATTACAATCAGTTTTTGCTTATTTAGAGAGCATACGAATCGAAACCAATTTCGTTGCAAAGTTTTAAATATTTTTTACGAGTTATGGAAAAATTAGATCTTCTCGCATTTGGTGCCCATCCTGATGATACAGAATTAAGCTGTTCAGGCACACTCGCTATGCTGATCAAGCAGGGTATTCGAACAGGTGTGGTAGACCTGACCCGTGGTGAAATGGGAAGCCGCGGAACTTCGGAAATACGGTTGAAGGAAGCTGAACACGCTTCTGAAATTCTTGGATTGAGAATTCGCGAAAATTTAAAACTAAAGGATACTCAGTTGTTAAACACTCGTGAAAATCAACTGCCAATTATTCAAAAAGTTCGTCAATATCAACCACATATATGTCTTATACCTGCGCGTTCAGACCGCCACCCGGATCACGGTAATGCATCACAACTGCTTATTGACGCTCTCTTCTACAGCGGCCTTCCAAAAATTGTGACCGAAGATGAAAACGGTGAAGTGCAGAATCCTCACAGACCGGCACATATACTTCACTATATTCAGGATGAATTTATGATGCCTGACTTCGTTTTTGATATTTCCGATACTATCAAAATTAAAGAGGATGCCATAAAGGCTTTTAAAACTCAGTTTAATGTGCATGATCCCGGTGATGAGCCCTCCACTTATATCTCTGATCCCGGTTTTTTTGACGCACTTCGTGCACGTGCAAAAATGGTTGGGCATATGGCGGGATACAGTTATGGTGAGGGTTTTTTATATCACAAAAAGCCCTTTCCTGTTTCCGATTTCTTATTTTTGATGGGAACTAATCCAAAAAGATGAACTATCATTGGATACCTGTTTAATTATACTATAAATTCATGTCTATGATTTTT
>SKZL01000209.1 GCA_007127395.1 Balneolaceae bacterium | reverse complement strand
TGTCCTGCCAATATCTGACCGGTTGCTGCAGAGAGCCGGTGGTGAGATTGCCAATGAAATTTCTCGCCATGGTATGGCATGGAGTAATGAACTGGTGATGCACCTTATCGAAATTAAAACAGACGGCCCTTCCCTCTCTTTAAAAGGCCTGGGAGCTATATTTCATCAGGAAGTAGAAGCGATCAATCATCTATTGGCGGCTTATGGGGCACGTTTGATGCCCGGTGCTATGCATCCCTGGATGAATCCTTATGAGGAGTGCAAATTATGGCCACATGAATACAACCCAATTTATGAAGCGTATGATCGGATATTTGACTGCAGTGGACACGGTTGGGCGAACCTGCAAAGTACACATCTGAATTTGCCATTCACCGGCGATGAAGAGTTCGCGAAATTGCATGCGGCAGTCAGGATTATACTTCCCCTACTTCCTGCATTGGCTGCAAGTTCACCGATTGCTGATGCACAAAAACAGGATTTTCTCGATTTCAGGATGGAAAAATATAGAACCAATTCCATCCGGATACCATCGATCACCGGATGGATTATACCTGAACAGGTTTTTTCTAAAAAAGAGTATCAGAAGCGTATTTTTGATGTGATGTATAAAGATATTGCTCCGTTTGATCCGGATGATATATTGAAAGATGAGTGGTTGAATTCGAGGGGAGCCATGTCCCGTTGGGATCGCAATACCATTGAAATTCGGGTCATTGACATCCAGGAGCATCCGGCGGCGGATATAGCTATTCTTGAATGGACAGTTGCACTAACACAAGTTTTGGCAGACGAGTTATGGTGTTCAACGGAAGTGCAAAAATCGTGGAGTGATCTGGATCTGTATCACATCCTGATGAAAGTGGTGAAAGAGGGTGATCAAGCGATCATTGATCAGCCTGAATATCTCAAGATCTTTGGTGTGGAAGAGTCTGAAATGACCGCAGGGCGGCTTTGTGAAACCATCACTTCTAATTTGGCAGCAACCGGAAAGATCTCTGAAGAGTCTCTGCAACTGCTGGAAATTATTTTCCGGCACGGCCCTCTGTCCAGGAGGATACTGAATGCATTGCCGGAATCGTTCACCAGAGATGATCTGTACCCGGTATTTGAACAACTTTCAGATTGTCTGCGCGATGGTAAGCCGTTTATCCCATAAAATACTACTCACGTGCGAACATGCGGGGTATGATATTCCCGAAAAATACCGCTTACTGTTCAGGGATGCAGGTTCCACCCTGAAATCACACAGAGGCTGGGATCCGGGTGCAATGGAACTGGCTGAATCACTTTCCGAAAGTTGGAGAGCTCCACTTCTCTCCTATCCATATTCGAGATTATTAATTGAACCAAACCGTTCAGAACACCATCACAAGCTCTTTTCTGAATATTCAAAGTGTGCAGGTGATGAGATAAAAGCTGAACTGTTGGAACGGTTCTACCGGCCATATCGTGAAAAAATCGTGAATGTAGTGAGAGAAAGCATTTCAAACTCCGGTCGCCTTCTGCATATCAGTGTTCATACGTTTACTCCTGTTCTTTGTGGTAAATCCAGGGATTTTGATATCGGTTTACTTTATGACCCTGGACGGAGCACTGAAAAGAAGTTTGCTGCCGGGTGGAAAACCGGTTTATCGGAATTTTTTCATGTACGGATGAACCAACCCTATAAAGGAACAGCTGATGGATTAACAACGGCACTCCGTAACTATTTCCCGGCTGAACAATACAGTGGTATAGAGCTTGAAGTTAATCAGAAGTACTATTTTAAGAAAAATACCGAGTGGTTGATGATATGCCGTAAAATTGCAGAATGTAATGAGATTACGGCATAACACGGTATTGATATATTTATTTCAGCCATACCAGCGTCCTGCTGAATGTATATCATCCACATCAACGTCCTGCTGAATATATATCATCCACATCAACGTCCTGCTGAATATATATCATCCACATCAACGTCCTGCTGAATTTATTTCAGCATCTCAAAACCAATGAGTGATGCAAAATCCGTTGCTCATAATGAACTCATAAACCTTAAGATCCTGAAACAAGTTCAGGATGACAAAAAAACTACATTTCATTATTGCGATGTTTTCGATGGAAAAGCCAGACGATAATCATCCCAAAGAGAAAGGTGGATGAGGCTGTTTCAATCATATGGCTGAACCGTACTTCTGCAATGGGCATCAATGGGTTAGCAAGTATATGGCTAAGATGTGGAACCGCCAGCAGTGCACCGATGATTATCGCAGTTGCCCATGGATTGACTGTTGAACCTCGTATCACCGGGTAGACCAGAAGTACAAATATTGCTCCCCTCACAAGCTGCAAAATAAACAGATCCGGGGTATCTGTTAAGGTTTGAAGAGTATGCTCCCAGAAAGGGATGATTTCGCCCGTACTTCCGTAAAAGGCTCTCAACTCCGGATTTTGCCAGGCGATGAAATAACCGGCCAGCCAGTAAATAATGACATAAATGATGGAAACAGCTGCCAGTTTAAGGATGAATTGTCTGACCGGCATTGCGAATATCTTAACGGATGGTTTGGTGCCTTTTCGCTTCCAGTAACCACAGATAAAAATGGCAGCCGGAATGAATACAAGCGGTACAGATAGGCCCATGATGAAGAGCCCCGATATCAGTTCAGAGGTGACGGTGATGCCGTGCAGAAAGTACCAGGTTTCGATCTGAGTGATAAATGTGAATGAGCCGTAATATGCGATGGCAAGGATAAGGGCAAGCTTCCATCCTCTCCATTTTGAGGTTACAATGAGGCTTACTATGAGCAGCGTATTGACCAGTGCAAGAAACAGCATGGCCATTGTTTCGTTCATCAAACCGGGTTCGGATTGGATGTCGGGCATGTTCCCCTGTAGTGCCATAGCTCCTGCGCTCCAGATGGGGATATAAAGGATGGATAATCCCGCTATTTTGAGAACCCAGATGAGGAGCTGTTTGATAGTATTCATTACATGAATATGCTAAACTTTTAGAAAAAAGTATGCAGTGATTTTGCAAAACTAAGCTAATGTTATGCTGGAATTATTTCACCAATGCAATCTACGGTCATGCTGAATTTATTTCAGCATCTCGTAACCCATGAATTAAGTAAAACCTATTGATTCTAATTAACTCCGTAATCTTGGGATCCTGATCCCGACAGCTGTCGGGACAGGATGACATTTATCCAGTTATTTTAGCCCAGATACCCTTCTACCATCTCTTTGACATCATCTCCCCATTCTCGGCCATCAAGAGCCGTTTTATCGGCATTCAGATAGGACATGTGGATCAGGACACTAATCATGATCTCTTTATAATCTTTGTTTAAAAATGAAGCAGCCAGATTCCCCCTGGGCATTAAATATTGCTGTTCACTGCCCAGTACCCAGTCATGATCTTTCCCTAAGAGTCTATTGATGAACAGGAATTTGGCAGTCGCCCCCAATGTGCCAAAAAACCAATTTCTCGATTTCTGTTTACCGACAATCGGATAAAAAACAGTAGCGGGATCAGGTTTGAAACTCTGAATCTCCTTCTGTACTTCACTCCCTTTTGTCATGCTTTGCAAGCCGGGCAGGCTCAACAGGAATTCATAGCTTTGAGTAGAAAGTAATTTGATGATTAATGACCATTTTGATCCAATCAGCATTTTGATAAGTGCCGTGATTGCATATGAGACACCGCGTTTTCGTTTACTTCGACTTCCTTTCGTGACAAAAAAACCGCAATAATTTGCACATGCCACTGTGATCGCACGGTCTACAGGCAAAATATCCTTGTATTTGCCACATAAGGATTTTATGACCAACCCTCCCCGGCTTGTACTCATCATCGATACCGGATGTTCAAACTGAACCTCACCATTCAGAAAATCGATGAATTGATCTGCATTTTCGATAGCTGTTTTCGTAAGTGTATCATGATCTACGCCAATTACCTGTTCAATCCTGATATCTTGAGACTCGATCAAATATTTCAACCATGACTCCTTTCCTTTAAAAGGCTCCTTTAATAATCCGTTAAACGACCCATCGATCGAAGAAAGCGTTCCATGAATGAGAATCAGTGTCTTTTTGGAACTGTCAATAGATTGAGGTGTTGAAATTTCGTTAAATGAATTGCTTTCAACATCATAAATCGAAACCCTGAACCTTTTGCCGATGATCCGGTTGATTGCTCTGTCCAATAATTTGTGACTGTCAACAGAGGCCTCTCTTTTAAAGGTTAAGATTTTAACGACAAACCGCTCCATCTCTTCCAGTTCCGACTGTTTGAGCCACTTTGTACCCCTCCCAAAAGAGGTCAGTTTTTTCCTGGGGAAAATCGGAATATTGTACGTCAGTCGGTCCCTTTGGTGCGTCTCCATTCCATCTGTGGGTTCACAGAGCAGATACTCCACATCAGCATCGTTACCCGGATCGGTATAGTGTTGCAAGTAGACCTCAGCTCCCTCATCCTGTCCCAGGAAGATGGTCAGACGCAGCTCAGGTAAATTTTCTGTTTCCACTTTTTCCGGAAAGTCCGGGAATTCCAGTTTATCCAGATCGATGTATCTCTCAATGACTCTTTCACCGGACTCACTAATCCGTTCATGCAGATTGTACAGCTCCTCTATTTCCCTGAGTGTGATACCGGTCGATTCTCTGTTACCATCACCCGAACACTCTATATGTCCACTCCATTGATACCGGCTGTTATCGGCATTCCCGAGAGTACCCCAGAATTTTTCAACCGGTTCAACCCGATTATGAAAAATTTTGGCCAGAACCTGATCATTATCTGTTCTACCATTCTCACCGAGCAGTATAAACGGAATGACCTGATCGTCCTTTTGATATTGATAAGTTCTGCGTTGATCATCTACTTGTATCCTCATAACCCCCTCATTTCAAATAGTTTATAGATAGAACTGCAAATATCTTGAATTGAAATAATATTTTAGAAGAATGTCAAGTAGAATATTTACTTATTCGTAATAACAAAGGGAAATAATTCAAAGGGATAGAGTTATACGCGGAAGGTTTGAAACTTGATATATTTCTACAAACAGCGAAATAGTATTGATCGAATGAATCCATGTGAAATCTTGACGTATATTCACCATGATGAAAAATGTTCAGTGGAAAAAAATATTTATCACGGTATTGATCTCCTGCTTTCTGGGGGTACAATATGAGTATCTTGGGTGGAGAATAGCAGAGATTCATCTGGAGGGCATGCAATTTCCGGGTTTACTGGATGCTTCTGTCATCCTTGGCGGACTCAAAACAGCTCTTGCTGCCCTTTTCTTCGGAGGTTTGATCCTTGTTCTCTCTTTACTTTCCCCAAAATTCCGCCAAAAATTCCCAAAGAATGCTCACAAACCTGTAATCATTGGTGTTGTTGTGATCTATCTGTTAATAGGTATAACCATTTTCCAGGGATTTTATGGGTAGCTTTCTATTGTATCATTATGATACAATAGAATGAGTTGTGCTACCGATGGTCTGGCGTGCAAAACGATATCTGAACTTGACAATTTCACGAATTCTATTTAGTTTAACATTAAACAATTCAACGTAACTAATTAAAAATGGATAAGAATAGACAAGGAATTCATCACATCACCGCCCTGTCGGGTGATGCGCAGCGAAATGCGGAGTTTTATGTTCGCTCTCTGGGTATGAGGCTCGTAAAGAAATCAGTGAACCAGGATGACCCCGGGACCTACCACCTCTTTTATGGAAATGCAGACGGTTCACCGGGATCAGGACTTACCTTTTTCCCCTGGCCAATGGCGATACAGGGAAAATCGGGTCTTGGTGAAGCTGTACAGGTAGCACTGGCCGTTCCATCCGGAAGCATGGAGTATTGGGCAGAACGGTTTGGAAACGAGGGGATCGATTTTGATGGGCCGTATGACAGATTTGGTCAGCAGGCCATCGGTTTCAAAGATCCTGATTTGATGAAACTGGAGCTGGTATTTGATGAGCAAGTTGATTCTTTACCTGGCTGGGATAAGGGTTCAGTCCCTGAAGAGTACGGTATCCGCGGTTTTCGTGGAACCACATTGAACCTGAAAGAACAGGGTCCGACAGCCGATGTACTTGAAACACTATTTGGTTTTAAGAAAAGTGACCATCATGGGAATCGATGGCACTATACCACAGATGCGCCGATCGGAGGTTCAGTGATTATTGAAGAGGGAGAATCTAAACCGTCAGCAAACGGCCGGGGAATCATTCACCATGTGGCATTTCGCGCTGCCGATGATGAGGCGCTCGTTGCATTGCGGAAGAAGGTGATTGAGATGGGTCTTAGCCCCTCCCAAGTGATCGATCGGCATTGGTTTCATTCTGTTTATTTTCAGACACCGGGCGGAGTGCTGTTTGAGATTGCCACCGATGGACCTGGATATGATGTGGATGAAGATCCCGATAAATTGGGTCAGAAGTTGATCCTTCCCCCCTGGCTTGAGTCCAAAAGGGATGCCATTGAAAAAAGGCTACCGGAGATTTCGGTA
>SKZL01000101.1 GCA_007127395.1 Balneolaceae bacterium | reverse complement strand
ATTTTAAAGATTGCTGAAACGCTGGAGCAATGTCTACAGTTTTCTATTTAAAAATGCTCACCCTTTTGATTCTCTTCATGTCAAACACAGATCCTCTTATACCGCTTGAACCCTGCCCGGACACCCCCAACTGTCATATTGAGTCACCCTCATTTGATTTGCCTTCAGATATACTCTTTCAAGATATTGAAACTGTTATCAGAGAGATGGGTGTTATTGAAATTCAATCGAATGCTGAAATTGGAACGATACATGCTGTTTTCCGAATTCCTCTCTTTGGATTTAAAGATGATGTCAACATTACTGTCGAACAGTATTCAACCGGGCGCTCTACCTTGCATATCAGAAGTGCCAGCCGGGTGGGTTACAGTGATCTTGGTGTTAACCGCAGACGTGTAAACCGAATTTTAAAAAAGCTAAATCAGAAACTGTAAAAACTGAAGTAATCATGCCTAAATTATCAATCAACATCGGAATCTTATTAATTATCTTGGGAGCTGTCTCCTACATTGCAACCTCCGCAGTCAGTATCACTGCCCTGATCCCTGCCTTTTTTGGGGTCGTCTTCGGCGGACTCGGAATGCTGGCCAAAAGAAGTGAATCGATGCGAAAACATGCCATGCATGCAGCTCTCTTGCTCGCGCTACTCGGTTTGGGCGGCTCATTCGGAGGGCTCATCGCCATCCTCAACCTCATATTCGCCGGAACAACCCCGGAAAGAATGACCGCGTCTGTGGGTCAGGCCGTTATGGCCGTTCTCTGCATCGTCTTTATCATTGCCGGGATCAAATCGTTTATGGATGCCCGGAAGGAGAAAAATTAGCAGATCTATTGCTATTAGAGCCTGAAACGTAAAAGTTTATTAAGCAATTTATCGCGGTTTTAGACACAACATTTCAGGATATTCAATTGAAAACAGTCGGTTTGATTGATTTTTTATCAAGCGGACAACCATTCGGATTGAATGCCAAAATCGATTTATCCGAAAATTCGTATCTTTTCGTTAGATTGTTATACCAATCAATCAGGGTTCAATAACCCACAACATATTTAACGAAGCACTTTTAGTATGGCGCATCAGGCAAGTGAAGAGACAATCTATCTGGTCAAAGAGATTTTCAGAACCTATCTGAAAGAACGAAATCAAAGACAGACACCTGAACGTTTTATGGTGCTGGAGGAGATCTATCGTTCAGATGGCCATTTCGATGCAGATGATATCTACTTCAATATGAAGAATGCGGGAACCCGAGTCTCTCGCGCAACGGTCTATAATACACTGGATCTGCTCGTTGAGTGCGGATTGGTTCAACGGCAACAGTTTGGCAAAAACCAATATTACTATGAGCGCTCCTATGCATATCAACAGCACGACCACCTGATCTGCAAAAATTGTGGAGTGGTCATTGAGTTTTGTGATCCCAGAATTCTTGAAATCCAGAAACTGATGGAGAAGATCCACGATTTCAAAGTTGAGGGGCACTCCCTGCATCTGTTTGGCACCTGCAGTGATATTGAAGCGTGTGAAAAACGTAAAGAGAGCGGCGACAAGATAAAATCACTTCGTGAAGAGGTTCAACCGGATCAGGAGTAAACTTTTGTATCTCTTATAAATTTAATAGCCGCCCATCGGCTGCCCAGCCACCCCATCACAATTGCAAGTCCGATTGTGCCCAGGATCAAAAAGTACCATCTGCCAAAAGGCCAAGACAATACACCTATTTGCGGCAGAAATGTTGGGATAAGCCACTCAAATATCCCATAGATCAACAGGGATGCCGAGCCTCCTGCAATAACCCCCTGCAACACACCTTCCAGTAAAAATGGACGCCGGATAAAAGCATTGGTTGCACCCACCAGTTTCATCGCACGGATCAGATCTCTTTTCGCATAGATCGTAAGCCGAATGGTATTAAAGACCAGTATCATCGCCACAAGCAGGATAAATGAACCGAGCGCACTTCCTCCCAGTAACAGGGACTCTGATCTGGATTCGATCGTCTCCAGAAGAGCCAGGTTAAAACGAACTTCATCCACTCCGGAATAGCCGCGTATCTCCTGAACCAAAGAATCAACTTGTGCTACATTATACCCCTCGGCTATGACTACACGAAATGATGCAGGCAAAAAATTGAGATCAGCGATTGTCTCTGCTCCCAAACCGAACTCCATCTGAAATATCCTGGATGCACTGTCGCTGGATATGTAGGTAAGCCCTGCTACTTCTGGTTTCTGCAGCAATGTATTCTCCAGCCGGGTTGTCTCAGTTCTGTTGATGTTGTCCAGGAATATTTCTACTTCAACCTGCTGCCGGATCAACTGTGAAATTTCATAGGCATTGTATCCAACCCGGAAGAGCACACCGATCAGCAGTACCGCAATAAAGAGCGAAAAAATTGAGGTAAATGCAGCCAGCTTGGCTCTTCCCAGCCCTGCAAATCCTTCTTTGATAACATATCCTGCGCTCATCCTTATTCCTGAAATTTAATTTGTAAATAGTACTCGTAATCCAAATCTGAACCGTCGTTCCGGCATCGGATATCCTACCGATTCAAAGTAGCCCAGTTGCTGAACACGGTCAAATATATTTTCCCACTTCAGCAGAACCATAAACCACCTCACCCGTGCAGAGACATCCAGGTCAACCCGGTAGTAAGAGGGATTCACAATGTCGTGAGTCCCGTGCTGCCAACGGTTCAACGGAGTCATAAATTCTGCTGTCCTGAATGGGTTCGGAGAATATACCCCTGAAAAGCCTGCTTTAACAAATGTTGCCCTGTCGAAAAGATAATTTTTCCAGTATAAACTGCCTTTGATCCAGATACGATCTCCGGCATCAGCCAGCTGCAGATTTACATCGTTGAAACCGGATGTCATAAACTGCTTGAAAGTGGCCGACACTTCACCCTCAAAGCGCTCTGAGTCATGACTGATCCAGCCGGTTCCACTCACCATTTCATACGGATCGAGCTGAACAAAGAGTCCATCTCTGTTCACAAAAGCGGCATTCTCGGTGAGCCGGTGATCTCCCCGTAAACCTCCGCTGAAAGTTGATGTGATCGGAAACTCCAACATGGCGCCTGTCATCACCGAATATTCACTCTCCAGTGATTCATCTCCCTCATAGAGATTGGAACGCCAGTAGAGGGATTGGAGATCCGGTGCGCTGGAGAGCACTCCTCCAAAGAGAGAAAGCTGAATCCCGGCAAACGGTTCCAGACGGAGCCGTCCTGAAATTTCACCGGTTGAGCCGATATCATTTCGTGTGAACCAACTCGCCTCTGCATCAATGGCTGCTCTGCTGAATAAAGATCGGTTCAGGCCGAATGTGAGTTCGCTGCCGACCCAATGATCCTCAGTCAGATTTTCTCCCTCTCTCTCGTTCAGTAAAAATGCCCTGGCTGTTCCTTTCATCTCAACACCCGCTAATTCTGCATACTGACGTGCGAAAATTTCCATTCGCTGAAAATCTGTAGCCACGCTGTCCACATTGCTGGTGAGTGAATAGTTATCTGACTGATAGTGCAACCCTATCTTGCTTTGAACTGCCTCATGGATTCCTTTTCTGTGATGAATCTGCAGATAGATATCTTTGGAAGCCAAAACCGAGTTCGCATTTGACTGTAGCGGTGACTCAATAAATCGGTTGAATGCAAAAAATGAAGGATCGCTGACATTGTAGCCAAAAGGCTCCTGCCTGTCGATCGAATTATTGATATAGGCTCCCTTTAAAAGCCACTTTTCATTTAGTTGATGATAGACCCTTGCAAAAACCTGCCTCCCTTCGATCTCCTGCCTGTTATAACCGCCTCCATCGCGACGGTCCCAAAATGAGAGCTCCAGATTCGTTGTATTCCTGAAATTTTGTGTAAATGAAAACTCAAGGCTACGATAGTTAAATTTGCTCTCATCAAAATTGAGGTAGGTACGGGGCTGAACGAGGTAGTGATCCCTCAGGCGTGTTTTAGCCCGATAGGATGCCCCATAATCCGCTTCAACCTTTTCAGAGATCTTATGGACAGGCAGCCTGTTCCAGTTCACATTCCCGGTCAGAGGGTCGTTCAGATTCATCCCCTCCATTTCCAGATTGAAGTGCCTCGACTCATATGCATGAAGTTCAATTCCATCCACTCTACCAACGGTGCCCATCCGGTATGTAACCGCACCTCTCTCCTGATGGAAGCGATCAAAAAGATTCAGCATATTCACCCATCGCAAGGTGCTGTCCGATTCAGCAGGTTCATACGATTCAAACCGTGCATACTCCCAGATATAGACAGTATCCGGCCGCGTTGATACCGCCTCCTCTGTTACGGTGCCTATCCATTGAAGCTGTTCACGGTCTAAGGTATCCGGTGGAATCATCTGAGGCAATCCATCACTGAAATAGAGAGGCATCAGCGTTCTATAGGTGACTTCAACGGTATCAGTTACTGCTACAGCAACCGATTCAATCTCCACCGGATGACGTGCGAACAACTCTGCCTCCCCTGCATCTGTGCATGGTGCAAATACGATCAGAGAAATCCATATCAAAACAGCTTGTATCAAGGAAATTGGGGCTTTAATTCATAGGGATAATTGGGTATGCCAGACAACTCCCTGCGAATGGTTTCCAGAACAACGATGGAACTCCTCTGTTTATTCAATAACCTCTCTTTGGAGAGTTGAGCTTTTAACGCAAACTCCTTCTCTTTGATGCAAAAACCCATCCAGACCAGTCCGACCGGCTTCTCTTCTGAACCACCTCCCGGCCCTGCTATACCGGTTGTTGAAACTCCAATATCCGATTCAAAACGCTCTTTCACGCCTCTTGCCATAGCCATTGCTGTTGCTCTGCTTACGGCACCATACTTCTCGATGATTGCAGGATCAACACCCAAAAGGCCTGATTTTGATTCGTTGGAGTAAGCAACAACACCGCCAAGCATATAATGGCTGCTTCCGGGCACATCGGTAAGTTTACTGGAGAGATAGCCGCCGGTACAACTTTCAGCTACAGAGATGGTTAACCCTTGATCAGTCAATATTTTCCCAACTACGCCGGATAGAGTTGCCTCTTTTCCTTTTCCGAAAAGGCAGTCAGAGAGTTCCATATTTAACTCTTTTTTCAATACAGTCAGTTTCTTCTCTGCATCCTGCTTTTTCGGACCGCTCGCACTGATCCGGATGGTCACGCCACCCGCTCCCGGCAAATAGGCCACTCCGACACCATTCTGAATAAACCGGTCCAGATTACCCACTCTCTCACTGAGCGTACTCTCCGGCACGCCTGCAGTTTTAAAATAGTCCGTTACCCATACTTCAATACCGGGATAAAGATCTGACAGCCTTGGAGCCACCTCCTCTCTCATGAGATACTTCATCTCATGCGGAACACCTGGCAGTAGAGCCAGATAGTTCCCCTTTTTCTCAAACCACATTCCCGGAGCGGTACCTTTCGGATTAAAGAGTACACTACAAGCATTTGGTACCTGTGCCTGCTCGATATTGGATGGTGAGAGCAGAAAACCTCTTCTTTCGAAGATCTGCTCTATATGATTCAATACTTCTTTATCCTCTCTCAATTCAGACTCAAAAAGATCAGCTACCGCTTTTTTGGTAATATCGTCGTGAGTCGGGCCGAGCCCTCCGGTTACGATGGTCAGATCCACTTGCTCCAAAGAATCGGAAATCTGACTTTTGATCAGTTGATAATCATCCGGTATAGTGAACACCTGTTCCACATAGAATCCGGTTTCTGTCAGCATAGCCCCGATCCAGGCAGCATTGGTATTGACCGTATCACCGATCAGCAGTTCATTTCCGATAGATATGATATGCGCTCTTCTCATAAGTTTACAAAATAGGATTTTAAAGGGCATTGATGAAACAGAGATATGAACAAATGTGACACAATCTTTTGCTACCCGGTTGATGCTATTTGAGCCGAACTATTTTTTCTGCATTAATATCTCTCGATTTCGTAGTTTATGATTTCAAAAAAAGAAACCGATCGTTTGGCCAATTCTGTCTGACACGAAACAGTGTGGTTGTTCAATAATAGCGAGTGTAACATTATAAACTTTGGATAAGATCCCCAATATACTGAGCTTCTTCAGGTTAGCCATGGCGCCGGTGTTCCTCTTTATGTTTATTCAGGACGACATAGTATGGAGAGGTTTGAGCCTTGTAGTATTTACGATAGCTGCTGTCACAGATGCAATTGACGGCTATTATGCACGCCGATATGATGTAGAGAGTGATTTCGGTGTATTTCTGGACCCTCTGGCTGATAAATTTCTGACTTTTGCAGGTTTTGTCTGCCTCCCATTTTTGGACCCCGGACAATTTCCATGGTGGGCTGTTATTGTGATTGTGATCAGGGATGTTATGATCACTTCACTCAGAGTTTTCAGCAACAAAAAAGGAATTGTACTTGAGACGCGAACAACCGCTAAAGTAAAAACTGCGATCCAGATGGGTTTTCTATATGTGGCTCTCTTGTTTGGCTTTCTGCTACTTTTCGGAGGTAAATTCGGTGAAGT
>SKZL01000336.1 GCA_007127395.1 Balneolaceae bacterium | reverse complement strand
CGGGTGAAGCAGCTGTACTTTTCAAGAGATTCCAGGATGGTGTTGTGGTCGGTAAAACGTATGGTGAAGGTGTGCATTTAATATATCCATGGGATCACATGGCTGTTTACAATGTGAGATATCAAAATTTCAGGGATAATTTTGATGTTTTGAGTAATGATGGTTTGACCATCAATGTACAGTTTGAAATGCGATACAGGCCGGTCTATACGACACTCCCAATTTTACACCGTGAAGTTGGGCCAAATTATGCCGAGAAGATCGTACAACCCGAGGTTCGTGCAGTGATCAGGGAAGTTTTCGGTCAATATTTGCCGAATGAAATCTATGGTTCAGAGAAATTCGTTATTGAGAATACTGTTCAAGGGGCGATTGCAAAAGTCGGACAGAGATTTGTTACCCTTGATAATTTGATGATCAAAAAGATAAAACTTCCGATTGTGGTGGAAACTGCCATTGAGCAAAAATTGAGACAGGAGCAGAGGGCTCAGGAATTTCAGTATAGAATTGAGCGAGAGATTCAGGAAGCGGATCGTAAACGTATTGAAGCTCAGGGGATCCGGGACTTCCAGAATCTGATTACTGAAGGCATTACTGAGGAGTATTTAAGATTTAGGGGTATTGAGGCAACTCTGGAACTGGCTAAATCAAACAACTCAAAAATCATAATGATTGGCGGGGGAGAAGGCGGATTGCCGGTGATTCTGGATGCTACCGGAAGAGGTGGCATTGGATCGACGGCCGGAGGAAGCGCCAATACGATGAACATGTCTGATAGAGAACCCGGTGATCCGATAGAAACCTTTTTTGATGATCCGGGCATCTCCGGCGGATCACGGGTATCATCCGATTCAATGACAACAGATCCCGATGATGCTCTTGGGTACAGAAGAGACGAGATGATTGAACGGGAATCTCATCTTGACGTACCAAGGAGTGATTCACTCACATTTAAAGATTCCAGATATCATCCGAATACGGTTGTTCCGGATAATACATTCCGGGATTCTCGGGGGAATATCAGAGTTCCATTCAGAAACAATCGAAATTCGGGCAGTGATCAAGGCTCACAATAAACTGTTATAACAGTGTTTCACTTTTCTATTGTATCAATATGATACAATAGAAATAGTGATTTAGAGGAGTGAAAGTTTTTCGTCACTTCCGGTTCTTTCTTTTATGGTTTTGTCTTCTTTAAAAACTGCAGGATGATCTCACTGTTTTTAACAAGATGATCACCATTTAGCATCTCTTTATGAGATCCTGAACCTTTAATCAACTCAAATTTCCCACTGGTATTATCTCTCCAACCGGTCATGGTTGCCCACTCTTCGCCGTCGGGGCCGAGATAGAGGTCTTCAGAGTCTGTACCCTGTATCACGGTTATATCTGCCGATATCGTCCCTTCCTCAATACAACCCGCCAGAAAGTGTCTGTAACTTTTCATCTTATTGATGACGGTTTCACGTAAAATCTTACTGGTTACGCCTTCCAGGAATTCAGAGGCATAAAATTGAACATCTGCATCCGACACCGGCAACTCTTTGACATAGCGTGCAGAATCGACCATAATCAGTTTATCGACTTCAAATCCATGCTTTTCAAGCTCCCGGGCAACCAGAAATGCCAGTTTACCACCACCTGAATAACCGAAAAGTGTATATGGAGGTTTTTCAGTTTTAGTAATCATCTGAACGTACCGACCCAATCGATGCTCTTTTTCAATAAATGTAAATCCATAGAATCCAAAAGGCTTTAATTTTGGCGCAAGTGAGGTATAGGCCAGAGAGTATCCAGATCCGGGGGGGAATGCGAAGATTGAGTTGGTTCCGGAATCCGGCTTTGAAAGCTGAACCAAATCACGGTGCACAATACTGCTGTCAAATTTCTCCAGATTATCAATGTATGTTGACAGTTCACGGACTGTATTTGCCGTAAATATCAGTGAAAAGGGGAGAGTGACATCCATCTCTTTTTCAATGGCAGAAACGAGTTTTGTAGTGGTGAGACTGTGGCCGCCTAAATCGAAAAAATTCTGATTGACACCAATCGATTTCAGATTCAATAGATCTTTCCAAATTTGAATCATCCTCGATTCTGTTTCAGTGGAAGGTTGTTCGGCAGCATCCAGATTTATCTCTGCTGAGATATCAGGCAATCTGGAAACCTCCAGCTTTCCGTTCGAATTGATGGGCAGTGATTCTACTACCTGAAAATGGGCAGGAATCATCACTTCAGGCAACTTTCGTTTAAGTTGTTCTCTTAATACATCAATATCTGTTGCACTGTTACAAACCAAATAACAAGCGAGTTGCTGTTCACCATTTTGATTGACCGGAATCACAACCGCCTCTTTGACGGATGAGAATGTGAGTATCTGATGTTCAATTTCACCGGGCTCTATCCTGTTACCACGGATTTTTACCTGTTTATCTTTTCTCTCAATATACTCCAGATGATGATCCTGGTTCAATCTGACGATATCCCCGGTTTTATAGAGCCTGTCGTGTCCGGAAAAAGGATTGGGTATAAATAGTTGTTCTGTTTTTTCCGGATCTTTTACATAGCCACGTGCAACACCATCTCCCCCAACCAGTAACTCGCCGGATTTGCCTACAGGGACGAGGTTCAACGATTCATCAACTACATAAACGGTACTGTTTGCAACAGGAATACCAATAGGAATTTCATCATCATACTCTTTTTCCACCGGATGATAAGTTGAATACCCTGTATTTTCGGTTGGCCCGTACACGTTCATCAGTTTCAAATCAGGATAGAGCTTCCTGATCTTGTTGAAATGAACCGCAGAAGCCCTCTCACCTCCCGACATCAATACTCGAATGGTTTGAAACGCCTCAGGATTCTGGTCCGCCAACAGATTAAACAACCTGGTTGTGATGAACAGCACGGTTATTCTATTCAGATTTAATAGATCCGAAAGTTGTTGAGGGTTTAACAGCTCTTCCTGTTTCGGGTAGTAGAGTTGTGCTCCGTTCAGAAGTGCGAGAAAAGTTTCAATTGTGGATGCATCAAACGATGGAATTCCTCCCTGAAATACAACATCATCCGGTTGTATGGATATGTAATTTGTGTTGATAACCAGGCGGTTAACATTTTTGTGCTCAACCATAACACCTTTTGGCCGTCCGGTTGAACCGGATGTGTACATCAGATTGGCAAGTGAACCGGGTGTTGAAAGCTCTTCAGGCAGCGAAATATCAAATTTTCTGATGTGAGATAGATCAAACTGGTTTCTATATTTGGGATCAGACATCTCCGGCCGTGGTTCTCTCATCCACCTTTTATCGATCTTGAGAATGATGTCATAGCTGTAATCCGAGAGTTCACTTTGATGTTTTGAAATCAAGGGTGAAAATTGAATCTCTGTAATCCATGGCCACTCTTTTTGAAGGTCTGTGAACCACTCTTCGGATAGAAATAACTCTTCATACCTGTCTGTTTTGGTCGTATACCCTTTTCCTGCATTCTCACTCTGGAAGGCCTCAAGTGCATCGATAAAGTGATCTTTCTTTTTTTGATCCCATATGTTGCCCAAAAAGATCAATCCTTCATCATCCATTTTTTGAATGGATTTTTCCAGAGTTTGTTTCAGATAGTTATGCCCGCTAAAGCACTGAACGACACTGTTGATGATGACAACATCAAAACCACTCTCTTCAAGCCGGTCTGTTTCATGTGCGGCAAGATGCTTCAGGCTGATATTTTTGACACCTTTTTTTTCAGCTTCCTGTTGAGTCCACTCCAATATTCCGCTTGTCAGTTCAGTACCGACATAGTGTTGTACCTTAGGGGCCAGTCGAAACATACTCATACCCGAAGCAACACCGATTTCCAGAACTTTTTTATTTTTACCTGTGTGTGGAGTCAACTTCTTTTCAATATTTTCAGCATACTCATCCATCACTTCCCTGCTCAGGAGTTCCCCGGTAAAACTGCTTTTCCATCCGCCACCTGAGATATCATCGTGCATTTCACGCCTGATCAGATCCCAGGTGTCTTCTTTCATCATTTCACCGGAACCTTCATTCAATTGATCATAGTCATCAGAATCGATGCAGATGATATCCCGAACTGACGGGCACTCCCATTGTAGCTTATTCGCATTTCGCAAATGTTCTGAGTCAAATATGAGCATTTCAGCCTCTGCATTCTCCAATATAAACCGCATTCTGTTGAAAGGGGTTGATGGAGTCAGTGGTAGATACGCACCCCCTGCTTTCAGGATTCCCAATTGTGATATAGCCAATCGGATCGATCGGTCTTGCAGTACCCCGGCGATGAACTCTTTTTTTGGATTCCTGGATTTTAGAAAATGTGCCAGCTGATTCGATTTTTCTTCCAGTTCGCGATAGGATAAACTTCCGTTTTCATCGGTTACAGCTACGGAATCCGGTGTTCTTGCGGCCTGCTCACTGAAAAGGCGATGAATCGTTTTATCTGATGGATAGTCGGTTCGTTGATTATTGATTGAACGATAAACTTCATCTAATGAAGACGTTTTTACATCTTTGTCGAATTTAAAATCACTGAGTTTCATTCTGTATTCCCTTTTAAACTGATTTTTCTATTCATATTCACTTGTGACCATCTTTGCAAATGACTTCAATGTATCGAGGTAGCTTTGAATGGTCTTTTCATCAAACAGTTCACTGTCATATTCGATGTCGAGCTGAAGTTCAGATCCTTTTTCGAATGCAAAGAGTGTGATATCAAATTTGGCTGTGTTGTTCTGCAGCTCAAAACCTTCAGCTTTTTGAAGTGAACTGTGAGCTTCTGAATCACTATCCAGATGAACATCTGCATAATTTTGATAACCGAATACAACATTAGACAGAGGTTGTCCGGCACCGGCGCGATCCGGATTTAAATCTTCCACCAGCTTATTAAAAGGATATTCCTGATGTGAGTAAACCATACCAGATGATTGAATCATTGTATCAAGTAGTTCATCAAAATCCATCTGATCATTGATTTGAACCCTGAGAGGAAGAATATTGACAAAAAAGCCGATCATCTGTTCCAGGTCTCGATTATTTCTGCCTGCTGAACTGATGGCAATAGGGAAGTCATTTTGGCCGGTCAACTTAAATAGAAGCAGTGCAAATAGACTGAGCAGGACGGTGGAGGGTGTTGTTTCTTTATCAGCGGATATTTTTTTTAACCCTGAGAAAACTTCTTTTTCAAGGGTTGTGCCAATATAACGTCCAAGGAATTTTCGTTTTGCTGCCGGTGATCGGTCATAAGGCAGATAGACTTTTTCAGAGGCACCTTCCATATATTTCAACCAGAATGTTCGATCTTTCGAAAAATCCTTGTTCAGTTGCCAGGTGGTAAAATCTCTGTATTGAACTCGATTTTCGGGTAATCTGTTTGTCTCACCGGATCTATACGATTCATAAAGTGCTATCAATTCGTTGAAAAGAACTCTTGTAGACCAACCGTCACCGATGATATGATGGATACATAATTGCAGTATATATTCCTGTTCATCGGTTCGTATCAGAATGCATCTTAAAAGTGGGGGGTGATTCAGATCGAATGGAACCTGTGCCTGTTTTTCACAATAGAGACGTGCTGCCATGATCGGATTATCTTCATCACAAAAATCTTTTACCGTAATCTCAATTTCAGCATCATCTTCAATTTTTTGTCTGGGCTCTCCATTGATGAGAAGAAAAGCCGTTCGTAAAATCTCATGCCTTTGAATTAGCTGTTTAAATGCTTTTTTCAGACTATGAAGCTCAATTTGTTCCTGAACTTTATAGGTAAGGGGCATATTGTATGCCGATTCTGCATCCATGTTGTGTAGCAACCAAAGGCGTTGCTGAGCATATGATAATGGATAATCACTCTCTTCAGTGGCTTTTGGTATTTCAGTACCTTCTCCTGTTTCCTTTTTGCTGATACGTTTTGCAAGGCCGCGAATGGTTGGTTCTTCATTCAGTTCTGCAAGGTCAACTTTAATTTTTAACTTATTTCCAATCCTGTTTACTACCTGCATCGCTTTCAGGCTATGCCCGCCAATCCTGAAAAAGTGATCATATACAGAGATCTCCTTAAGATTCAGTACTTCTGACCATATCTCTTGTAACTCTTTTTCAAGCTCATTTGCAGGCTTTTCATATTGATTTGGGTGTTGTGTACCTGAAATTTCGGACAACAGATTGTAATCTACCTTACCGTTTACGGATAGTGGAATAAAATTCAATAGAGTTATGTAAGCGGGTACCATATAGTCGGGCAGGGTGGCCATGAGCTCTTTCCGCACCTCTGCAAGGAGCTGTTCAGCCTGAGGTGAGTGGATTGCTTCTATCTGGTCCGCTGCAGAAGGCTGCCACTGCACAGGAGAAGTTTCCGTCGCCTCCGGTACGGCCTCAGGATTTACTGTCAGATATGCAGCCAGTTGCGGATTCCCATCATCGTTTCTGACCATAACCACCGCATCGGCCACGTCCGGGTGTTGCATAATGGTGGATGCAATCTCACCGGGTTCGATCCGGAAT
>SKZL01000169.1 GCA_007127395.1 Balneolaceae bacterium | reverse complement strand
GAAACAGGGATGCACCCCGGATGGGAAGATATTTGAGTGAAATGGATGTAGTGCCCGATCAAATTGTAAGCTCTCCGGCAAAAAGGGCATTGAGCACAATAAAACTTGCTTCCATAGAGATGGGATTTGATGTAGATTCTATTGTCTTGGATGAAGATCTCTATTTCAGAGGCGGTGGAGCCTATCTAAGTGCAATCCGGCAAATGGATGCAACTTCACAAACGGTAATGGCTGTTGGCCACTATCCGATGGTAGATGAAGTAATCTCAATATTAACCGGGAAAATGGCGGTCAAGCACTTTGGTACGGCAACAGTGGCATGTCTTCAAACCGAAATTGAAGAGTGGAAAGATCTTGAAGCAGGTTGTTGCAGCCTGCTGTGGATGGTTAAACCAAAAGAGCTGAGACAATCAGAATAATAAAGATGGGAAAAGGGATTAGTTGTAACAAAAAAGTGAGTAATACACTATCTTTAGGTGTTAACCGGAAATGTATTCAAACATAACAGATGATATACAAACAAAAATTCTATTATCTAACAAAAACGCCATTAAGTGCAGAAGGTCCCAAGAATGTCGAAATAATTGACAGAGCTGACGACAGCAATCAATTTCCGGCGCTTTTTCAGAAGTATGAAGAGTTAAGGTCTCATGCTTTTAATGAAGACAGTCTCTACAGTATTGTACGGGCTGATGATATCTACGACCTGGTCAGAACCGGCACTGAGAAAGAGGCCAGGGAACTGGCTTTTGAAAATGCAGAGCCTGAAATTGTTACAAACCTTCAACATCGTGTGATGCAAAAAGGGGATAAAAATGCCAAGGCAATACTAAAAGAGGTGCATCAGGTCGAGTGATTTAACCTCGTTTTGAATTAATGACTGTTGATGACCTGGGAGTTAAAGTGGAACCGGGGCCTATCTGTATAGATTGGAATGATTATCCGTCATTTTTTGTGATTGTATAATATAGAATGCTGATTATCATCAGAATTAATTCAAAAAACGGATTAAAACAGAAAGAGAAAATAAAATAGAGGAGAAAATGGAAGTTAATATTGGAATTTCAAAAGAGAAAAGAGAAGCGATCGCGAAAGGAATGTCAAAAGTATTGGCAGATAGTTATATGGTTTACCTGAAAACCCATAACTATCATTGGAATGTTACAGGAACCCTTTTCAAGTCGCTACATGAGCAGTTTGAAGAGCAATACACGGAATTGGCAGCATCGATTGATGAGATTGCGGAACGCATTCGTTCATTAGGATACAGAGCTCCGGGATCATTCCGTGAATATTCTGAACTCACATCCATCGAAGAGGATACAGATCAGCCCGATGCACTTGAAATGGTTAGACGCCTGGCCGTTGATAATGAAAAAATTTTGATAACAGCACGTAAAGTGCTTCCAACATGTCAGGAAGCTGATGACGAAGCAACGATTGATCTTCTGACTCAGCGGCTTCATGTTCACTCAAAAACAGCCTGGATGTTACGAAGCCTTCTTGAGTAATAAGAAACTCAGTAAACGTTATTATAGCCGTGTAAGGCCATTGCACGGCTATTTTTTTGGATGATTGTTGAATGATTATGATATTAGGCCGGTTGTTTATTATAAATCAACAATGTTGAATGTTGACAGGCAATTGTCACTATTCAACCACTAATGTGAATTTCAATAAATCAATAATTGAGTTAAGTATTTATGGGAGAACAATTTTCAGAGTATTCAGAAACACTTGTGCCTATAGCAGTAGATCACGGATTGAGTGTTTTAGGTGCAATACTGATCCTTATAGCCGGTTATATTGTCGCAAACTGGGCAGCTAAAAATGTAAGAATCAAAGCCGGGAAATCATCAGCAGTAGATGATACATTGGTTCCGATATTTGCCCAAACAACCCGTGTATTTATTATAATTGTTACAATATTAGCTGTCTTGGCGCAGTTTGGCGTGCAAACTACCAGCATTGTTGCTGTTATCGGTGCATCCGCACTCGCTGTTGGACTGGCCCTTCAAGGAACATTAAGTAATGTTGCGGCGGGAGTAATGCTCCTGATTCTCAGGCCCTTCAAAATTGGTGATGCAGTGAGTATTGGCGGTACGATGGGTGTTGTGGATGCTATCAACCTTTTTACAACAGAGATGCACTCATTTGACAACATTGGTATATCCATGCCAAATTCAAAGGTTTGGGGAGCCGAGATTCAGAACCTGAATCGCTTCGAAACCAGACGGGTAGATATGGAATTTGGAATCGGTTATGGTGATAATATGGATAAAGCGATGAGTATTATTAAAGATATTTTGAATGAAGATGATCGTATTCTTAAAGAGCCTGAACCCCTTATTGCCATTAGCAATCTGGGCGACAGCTCAGTAGATATTCGTGTTAGGCCATGGACTCACAGAAGCAATGTCTGGCCTCTCAGATATGATATTACAAAAAAAGTGAAGGAGAAATTTGATGCCAATGGAATATCTATTCCATTTCCACAGCGGGATGTACATCTTTTCAAAGAGAAATAGTAACAATCATTTGATGACATTTCAAAAAAGCTCTGTAGATAGTGCAGAGCTTTTTTGATTTTTGATATAATCTGAATCACACTGAGAAATAGAAGAACGGAAAGAGATTGGTGATGGTTATTTTAAGGTAAGAGTCGGTTGATTAGAGCTTGTATCAATAAGTTGACTCCATATTGAATCTTCGTTAAACTGTTATTCTTAATAAGAAGGCTTCGAGCCGTAATTTTGCAACCAAAAGGAGTTTTGTTTTGACAAACGAAAAAAAAGAACAATCCACATCTGAAAAAGAGTCTGAGAAGAACACCGTCAAGAAAGAGACAGAAGAGGTCACAGACGCGGTAGAGACTGAATCCAAACAATTAGAGGAGAGTGAGTCCGGCACTGAAACGGAAGAGAGTGTAACAGATGGAGTCCCGGATCAGGAAAAGAGGGTTACTGACCCGGCAGATGAGGTTGCGGAACCCGCAGAGGAGATTAAAGAAGAAGTTGTGGATCAGAAGGAAGAAGAGGCTCCGGAAGCAGCTGTTGAACCGGATGAAAAGAGTGAAGATGAAGGTGGCACTGATGATCCTGAAGTTGATGAAACCGAAGCTGAGACAGTTGATACGTTTTCTAAGCCAGAAGAGAAGAGTAAAGAAGAGGTTACGGATCAGAATGTGACAGAGCCGGAAGAAGAAGAGTTAAGTCAGGAGAAAAGTTCTGAAGCTGAAGGGAGTGAGCCAGCTGCCCCGGAGAAGTACTATGCTGATCTTGCTGAAAAAGCTGAGTCATTGCTTGCACTGGCAGATTGGTCTCATGCAACGATGGAATTTGATAACATCAATCATCTCTGGAAACAAGGGCCGGATACTGAAGGTGCAGAGGTCCAGACATATCGTGAAAAAATTGACCAGTTCAGAGATCAACTGGAGGTGAAAAAACGGGAGCACTATGAAATGCAACAGAAGATCCGCCAGGAGAATCTGGGCAAGAAGAGGGATCTGCTCAATGATTTTCAGAAAATTATCGATGAGAAGAAATGGACTCATACCCGTGATGTAGCAAGAATCCGAAACAGATGGGAGCAGATAAAACCGATCCCTGCGGAAGAAGAGGAGAAACTTGAGAGCTCTTTTGCTGCATTTTTAGAGACGTTTGATGAACACAAAGTGGATCGGCTTGTAAAACAGAAGCAACAGGAAGAGGATAATCTGACGATCAAGTTGGTTATACTGGAAAAACTGGATGAGTTTCTGAAAGGAGTTGATGATAAATCAGACTGGAAGGAGTTGGATAAAAGACTCTCAGAGTTTGTCAAACAGTTCAGAAAGATTGGCCGGATTCCGGCTGAAAAAAATCAGGAGATTTGGGACCGGTTCTACAAGGCTCAGGATACATTCCATTCGATGAGATTCAAGTATGACGCCGGCTATCGAAAAGAGATCGAAAAAAATCTCTCCAAAAAGATAAAACTGATTGATGAGGCAGAAGCCCTTATTGACACTGAGGATCTGGCAGCAGCTGCAAGAAAAGTGAATAAACTTCACAGAAGGTGGAAAAAAATCGGCAATCTTCCGCAGAAGGATGAAAATGAACTTTGGGATCGATTTAAGGCAGCTACGGATGCGTTTAATGAGAAAAAAAGTGAAAACATTGATGAACTGCGCGATCAGGAAGAGGAAAATTATAATGATAAACTGAAGCTGATCGATCAGGCAATAGCCATTCAGGACTCTGAGGAGTGGGAAGAGACGCATAAAGCGTATCAAAAATTGATGGATCAATGGAAAAAGACAGGGCCGGTCTCACGAAGGAAATCCGGAAAAATCTGGAAGAAGTTCAAGGGTGCCATGGATCATTTTTATGATCGGCGACGTGATCATTTCAAAGAGGTAAAGGAGGAGAGAAAAGATAATCTGAAGGATAAAGAGGAGGTTATCAAAAAGCTTAAGGAGCTGGGTAATCATGAAAATCCGGTTGAAGCTGTAGAGCTGGCCAAACCGCTCCAGGAGGAGTTCAAAAAGGCGGGTTATGTGCCAATAAAGCACAAAAACAGATTATGGAAAGAGTATCGTGAGATATGTGATACAATCTATGAACGTTTCAGGGCTGCCAAATCGGCTGTAGAGATTGTGGGCAGGGAGAATGTATCACAATTTTCAACGGATGATCTCGCTGAAATTAAGAAAAAGCAGGATAGTGCCAATAAACTCTACAAGAAAATCAGCAAACTGAACAGTGACCTGATTCAGATGAAAGAGTCGATCAGTTATTTCAAACCGAGTAAAGGCGGAAGTTCAATACTGGATGATGCCAAAAAACGGATTGAGGATACGGAAAAAGAGGTCGAAAAATTGGAAAACGAGTATCAGAAAATAGAAGTCGAGATCGACAAGTTGAAGAAAAGCATCTGACCATAGCTGCAATCTTCTATAAGGTCAGAGATTAAATAAAATATCTGACCCCAATTCCTCCATTGACACCGAATTTTGTAGCCGGAACCAGATCGAATGTTGGCGCAACCTCAAAAAAGAGAGAGAGGCGGGTTGATTCAATAATATACTGTAGTCCTAACGGTATTCTGGCACCAAACTTTGGATCATCCGCAAGCAAGGCACGTGCCCCAAGGCCATAATAGAACATAAAACTGCCTTGATCAGCCTCCAGATCGCTGTGAATGAGGTAGTCAGCATGAACATGAACCGACTCATTGCTGCCAAAAGACCAGGCAACAGCAGCATCAATAGCGGTTGTATTTGTTTGCCACAATTTGAGGCTGATTCCGGTGGGTTCACCCAAAATGATTCCCAGTTCTGTATTGCCGGGCCGGTATTGTGCATCTGCACTGGAAACAGTTGCTGACAAACATAGGATGAGTGCCAAAGTAGAAAATATGCCGGCTTTATGATTGGCAGATAGGTATTTTAAACGCATTATTTTAATCGTAATTAGATTTAAAAAGTGTTCTCTTAATGTTGTTTTTATGATGAATCAATAGCGATGTTCTTATCATACCATTGAATTTACAATATTGTTACACAATGTTTATATCAAATTGTTTCCTTAAAACGATATGAATTCAGTTCTGATCATTTTTATCAAAAATCCCATTTTAGGCAAGGTTAAGACCCGGCTTGCAAGAAGCATCGGTGATGAGAAAGCGTTGATGATCTATAGGGAACTGCTGAATAAAACCATGGATATCGCATCGAAAACAGAGTGCAACAGAGAAGTTTGGTACTCCGGCTATATCAACGAAAATGATCAGGTTGATCCCAGGCTCTTTGAAAAAAAGTTGCAGGAGGGTTCAAATCTGGGAGAAAGAATGAGCAACTCATTTTCACGGGCATTTGAGAATGGGTATGAAAAGGCAGTGATCATAGGCAGTGATTGTCCGGATGTAACTGATGAATTGATCGCAAAAGCATTTCAAATCCTTGACAAAGCAGACCTGGTGATTGGCCCATCACTCGATGGCGGTTACTATCTGCTTGGGATGAAGAAACACCACCCGGAACTCTTTTTGGGGATTGAATGGAGTGAAATCTCGGTTTATGAAACAACCGTTCGCAAAGCAAAAAGCATCGGTTTGAAGATCAGTGTACTTCCGGCCTTGAATGATATTGATACAATAGAGGATTTGAAGAAAAGTTCAATGAGCGTACTTTTAAACTAATGAAAGGGGGAATCAGCATTATAATACCGGTTTTTAATGAAGAATCGACGATTGCTGAAACGGCCGATAAATTGAAAAGTCCATTCATCCATGAGATTATTGTCGTGGATGGGGGGAGTAGCGACAAAACGATTGAAAAAGCAGAATCCGCCGGGTGCACAGTGATTCGATCTGCTAAAAAAGGAAGGGCCGCTCAAATGAATACCGGCGCAGAATACGCTTCAGCCCCTATTCTCTATTTTTTGCACTCAGATACTAAACCTCCAAAAAATTTTGCTGAAGCTATCGTGGAGGCAGCACAATTCGGTGCAGATTATGGCTGTTTTGCACTTCAATTTGATGATACACATCCTGTCCTGAAGTTTTTCTCTCTTTTTACCCAATTGAAGACAAAGTGGGTAAGATTCGGAGATCAAAGCCTTTTTGTTAAAAAAGAGATATTTGAACAGATCAGCGGTTTTGATGAATCATTGATTCTAATGGAAGATCAGGAGATCTTTCATCGGTTAGAGGCCGTCGGAAAGTTCAGGTTGCTTGATGGAACAGTGATAACATCTGCCAGAAAATATCGAAAAAGGGGTGTTCTGAAATTACAGCTCTATTTCACCCTGATCTATCTTGGATACTACCTGGGTGTAAGCCATAAGAGACTTCTCAATTTTTATACAAAACATATACGCACAGATTAGGCCATCTCGGAAATTTTTTTTACGCGGCTTGATCGGGATGGGGCAAAAAAAGCGGTTCTTTTGACCTTACAGATATGTTTTAGGAACACAGAAAAGTGAAGTTGTGAGAAGAAAATTTACGATGAAAAACGTAAATTTATACGGCATTGTTAACAGCGAGATAACATTGCGTTCTTATATTTCTCTTGCCAATAATAATTAAACAAAAACTATCAATATGTTTAAAAGATACCTATCCATTTTTATTACAACCTTGGTTGTGTTGTTTGTCGGATACGGACAAACATTACACGCTCAGGGGGTGACTACTTCTTCACTTACGGGTACTGTGTCGGATTCAGACGGTGAAACATTGCCAGGAGCATCGGTTGTTGCCGTTCATACGCCTTCCGGAACAACCTATGGTACATCTACAAGAGCAGATGGAAATTATCGAATTTCCAACATGCGTGTGGGAGGTCCATATACTGTGACTTTTTCATTCGTCGGATTTCGTTCATATGTAGTGGAAGATGTATTTCTGACATTGGGGGAAACATACAATCTTCGCGCCACGCTGACATCAGGTGCGATAGAACTCGACGAACTGATTGTCACCGGAATCGGTGATCGAATCTTTAACCAGGAACGTACCGGTGCGGGTACCAGTGTGACTTCAGATCGGATCATGAATGTACCCACCATCTCAAGAAATATCGGAGATCTCACCAAGCTTACGCCACAAAGCAGTGGTTCCAGTTTTGCAGGCCGTGATAACCGTTTCAATAATTACACGGTTGATGGTAATGTGTATAACAACAACTTCGGTTTGGGTTCTGCACAATTTGCAGGCGGTAATCCAATCAGTTTGGATGCGATTGAGGAAGTACAGATCAATCTGGCTCCTTATGATGTACGACAAGGTGGTTTTACCGGTGCCAATGTGAATGCAATCACCAGAAGTGGTACTAATCAGTATCGTGGTACTTTATACATGTACTACAGAAACCAGGATCTTGTCGGTACCAAAATTGGAGATAATGAAATCAATGTGGATGATTCATTCACCAGAACGATTGGTTTCTCCGCTGGTGGCCCGATTATTCAGGACAAACTCTTTTTCTTTATATCTGTTGAGCAAGAGGAAGCAGATAACCCGGGAGATAACCGTCTCGCGCTTCGTCCCGGACAATCTCCTGATGGACAGCAAATTACAAGGGTACCTCTCGAACAGGCAGAATTTGTGCGTGAGAGAATGGATGCTCTTTATGGTTACAACACGGGCGGGTTTGAAAGTATCCCATTCGCCAATGAAGCTCTCAGGTTGAACGCAAGGCTTGATTACAACATCAGTAATCGCCACAGAGCCATGGTAAGATTCAACCGCTTCGATAGTTTTCGTGACGTAAATATCAACGGAAACAGTATTCGGGGATTTCCCGGGTCTGAAAGATTCCGTAATACAAACCGTTCGGGCCCTGAAGCTCTTACATTCAGAAATGCGAACTACTCAGTTGACAACGTAATTACATCCATTGTAGGTGAGGTCAATTCCACATTCGGAGATAATATTGCGAACAGCTTCCGTGCAGGTTACACATGGGTAACAGATCCGCAAAGAAGTGTGCCGGGTGGCGAAACATTTCCAATGATTGAAATCATGGAGCCACTTGATGGGAACCCAAATGTCTATTATATGTCTATGGGTAATGAACTCTTTACAGTGGGTAACCTTTTGGAGAATGATACATTCAGCATCTCAAACACGCTGACATACTTCACCGGAAGAAATACTATCACTGCAGGAGCTAATTTTGAGCACATGACTTTCGCAAACGCATTTAACCCCGTTTGGAATTCATGGTATCGATACGCAACCTATGATGATTTTGTGGAGTCTGTTATTAACCAGAATACAAACGTGAGACCTTCTCACTTTGCGATTGGTTATACCTTTGATGCTGATAATCCGACACAACTTCCTCTGGATGAAGTTTCATTCTCCCAAATAGGGCTCTATGTACAGAATGAATTTCAACTGAACCCTGATTTCAAATTGACGACAGGGCTCCGTGTTGATCTGCCATTCTATCCAATAGATGCACCAAGAAACCCTGCAGTTGAAGGAATGAACTTGTCTATTCCAAATCCAAGGGGAGGTGATAACATCACCCCTGATGTAAGTCAATTCCCAAGCTTGAACCCTCTCTGGTCTCCAAGAGTAGGATTTAACTGGGATGTTTCCGGCGACCGAACCACTCAGCTTCGTGGTGGAACAGGGATTTTCTCAGGCCGGCTTCCTTTTGTTTGGATCTCAAACCAGATCAACGCAAACGGTGTACAAAGAGGTCAAAGAGGATACTTTGCTGATGATTGGGGAGTTGGAGGCAATCCGGCATGGAGAGGTTTCCAGGCTGATGTAAATGCTTACCGACCTGATCCTGCAACATTAGATGCTGAAATTCCAAATCAGATCAACATCACTGCCGACGACTTTAAACTTCCACAGGTATGGAGATCAAACATTGCTGTTGATCACCGTCTGCCCGGCGGGTTCATTGGAACAGCTGAATTGATCTACTCAAAGGACTTCAACAGTCCATTGGCTGTGAACCTTGCGCATCAGAGAACCGGACAAGCTGTAAACGTTGCCGGTAACTCATATGCACTTTACAAACAAGAATTGCCGGGTGCAGCGGGAACACCGCTCAGAGAAGTTTACTATCTGACCAATATCAACGAGGGTTCATATATCTCTATGAATCTGGGTGTTGAAAAAACCTGGGATAATGGGCTTTATGCGAATGTGAACTACACATTAAGCCGCGCTCGGGATTACGGACTGATCGGTGGGTCGCAGGCACAGTCATTGTGGCCGGATGTGGCTCGAGACGACAGAAACAATCCGGAAGGTGGATTCTCTAGATTTGATACACCCAACCGTATTGTGGCTCAAGTCTCTTACGATACCCGGACATTCAGCCGTAACAATCTGACTAGATTCTCACTGATCTATATCGGGGGCGATCAGGGCAGGTATAGCTACACCTATTCCGGCAGCTTTGGAGACGGATCAGGTGTGCGCCTGATGTACGTGCCTAACAGCCTTCAAGAGGCACAGCTGGTAGATCTTGTTGACAGGAATGGCAATCTTATACAAACTGCTCAGCAGCAGTGGCAAGACCTGGATGCATTTATTTCACAGGATCCATACCTGAGCGACAAGCGCGGCGAGATCACTGAAAGAAATGGTGCCAAGCTTCCATGGTTACACAGAGTTGACTTCCGTGTTGCTCAGGATCTGAATGTATTCCGAGGACAGCATAAGATTCAGCTAACTTTTGATGTGCTGAATATCGGTAACCTGATCAGCAATGAATGGGGAGTCTCCAAAGTACCTGTTCAAAGAAACCCGCTTGTGTACAGAGGCCCAGATGCGAATGGCAACGCAACATTCACTGTTAACTATCCATCCGGCAGAGACCTGGATGAGAGTTTCAGACAGAGCATCAGCCTGAACAACACCTGGAGTGCACAGTTTGGTGTTCGATATATGTTTAACTAAGCTGTTGATTTAGACGGCTTTTAAACAGTACGTTTTACACAAGGACGGTTGGTTCGCCAACCGTCCTTTTTTTATGTACATTTGCAATTAAGAATCTATAAGAGTGTTAATCATGCGTCAAAAAATTATACCCACAATTTTTCTTGTCATATCAATTCTATGGCTAAACGGTTGTGGCCAGGCAGATTTACAAAATGACCGAGGGGTAAATTCCACATCAAACCCTGTTCTCCTGGTCTCTATTGATGGACTTATGAATGAATATCTGGAACGTAATGAAACCCCCAATTTTGACCGGCTTCTTGCAGAAGCGGTTTATCCGGAATATCTGATACCGGTATTCCCGACAAATACCTTTCCTACTCATTGGTCTATTGTTACCGGCCTCTATGTGGAAAATCATGGTATTATCGCTAATAGTTTCTATGATCATGAACTTGAGGCCAATTTCAGTTATGGCCCGCAGGACTCGCCGAATGATGAACGCTGGTGGGGTGGTGAGCCGATCTGGATAACAGCCGAAAAACAGGGGAAAACTGCTGCTACATTCTTCTGGCCGGGCTCAGAGGCGTCAATAGGCGGTGTGCAGTCCACAAAATGGATCGACTACGATGGTTCAATTCCGGATCTTGTTCGAATAGACAGTGTTATGACCTGGATGGATCCCCAGGGTGATGTACGGGCAGACTTTGGGACACTCTACTTCAGTTTTGTAGATAGCCGCGGACATCGGTATGGGCCGGATTCACCGGAAGTGGATGAGGCTGTTCAAGAGATGGACTCTATTTTAGGCACCCTTCTCGACAAAATAGAAGAGACCGGATTGAGTGAAACAATGAATATCATACTGGTCTCAGACCATGGCATGGCATCCACCAATGAGGAGAGGGTGATATTTATTGAAGATACGATTGATTTAAACCGTGTTGATATGTTATCCTGGAGCCCTGTAGCTTTGATAAAACCGGAGGAGTCAGAAGCCGATGATATTTATACAGCTCTAAAATCAGCTGAAAACCACTACCGGGTGTTCAGGCGCGATGAGCTTCCGGAACGATTTCGATTTAGCAACCATTACAGAATTCCTGAGATCATTATGATAGCAGATGTTGGTTACACCATCACAAACCGGCCATTTTTTGAGAGCCGGGGTGTGGTGGCGGGAACACACAGCTACGATAACCTGGCCCCGGAGATGAGAACATTTTTTGCGGCAAAAGGCCCGGATTTCAGAACAGGCGTGCGAACAGAGGCAGTTGAGAGTATCCATATATATGAACTTCTTTCACACCTCCTGGGTATCGAACCTGCAGATAACGATGGTGATTTGGATCAGATCCGTTTTTTACTAAATCAGTAAAAGCGCTTCCGCTTTAATCAAGAACAGTATCATGTTAAATAAAGTACTTATAATATTTAGTTTATGCAGTTGAACTTAATGATACTTATGGTAAATAGACCGGTCCTGATAGAGTGAATCAAAACAATTCAAAGAAATCATTGCATCTTTACTCGATTTCAAATAAAATAATGTCTCTATATTTCTTAATAGTTATTTCATAACCATACATATAAAATTTCATGGCATACGTTGTTACTGAACCCTGCATCAATTGTAAATACACAAACTGTGCGGCTGTCTGCCCGGTCGATGCTTTCAGAGAAGGCCCTAATTTTCTAACGATTGACCCGCTTGAGTGTATCGATTGTGATGCATGTGTTCCGGAGTGTCCTGTTGAAGCGATCTATCCGGATGATGAGGTTCCTGAAAAATGGGAAAATTATATTGAGCTTAATGAGCGACTGGCTGAGCAGTGGGAAGATCATGTCATTAACGAGACAAAAGATGAACTTCCGTCGGCTGATGAGTGGGCCAAAAAGACTGATAAGCTTGGAGATCTGATCGAAGAGTGGGATTAATCTGAGAAGCCGTCATCTTATGGTTTAACAGAATTATAAACAATGAGCTATGTAAGAAAATGACTTCATCAGGAAGCGCTTCCATTTCAAGGAGCGCTTTTTTTTGTTCAAAAGCATTTACTAGAGGGAGCAGACAATTTTATAAAAGAGTAGTGGAATGAGCGGAAAAATTAAATTATCCATACAGTTAAGAGATCGGCACCTTCAGTCTTATACACCTGTAGTGATGGGAATATTAAATGTGACTCCCGATTCATTCTCGGATGGGGGTTATTATAACACCGTTGATGACGCACTAAAGCAGATTGAAAAGATGCTGCGTGATGGGGCAGAGATCATTGATATCGGAGGGGAATCAACCCGGCCGGGCTCAGACCCTGTTAATGAGGAGGAAGAGCTATTGAGAGTGATTCCTGTCATTGAAAAAGCCATCCATAAGTTTCCTGAAGCTTTCTATTCGATCGATACAACCAAATACCGGGTGGCGCATGAAGCGCTCGAAAGAGGTGTACATATCATCAACGATGTGAGTGGCCTGAGAAAAGAGCCGCGATTTATCAACTTATCATCAGAAACCGGTGCGGGTTACATATTGATGCATTCAATCGGAAATCCTAAAACAATGCAGGTAAACCCGGAATATGCAGAACTATTCTCAGAGATGGATCAATATTTCAGCGAAGCCATATCGAAATTGCAGAGTGGTGGGGTTGAGAACATCATTATTGATCCCGGAATTGGATTTGGAAAAAAACTGGATCACAATGTGCAGATTATTCGCAAATTGAACCGCTTTAAAAAATTTGATTGCCCTGTTATGATGGGTGCTTCCAGAAAATCCATGATTGGTCAGATCTTAAATAACAGGCCTGCTGAGAGACGCCTCGCCGGAACCATTGCTCTGCACTATCAAAGTTTGATTAACGGTGCTGCGCTGCTTCGGGTGCATGATATCGAAGAGGCGATGGACTCCATCAGGATATTCAGTGAATTAAACGATTAATAGGGGCTTTGAAAAAGCTTTAAATCGGCACTCTTTTTAACTTCGAGACACTCCGCTGGGTTGAAGTCAATGTAATGTTTATCGTCTTAGTGAGCCTTTTGGCAGACTCAAGACAAGTGCAATGAGGAGCGTTCCTTTATTATCCTGCGCAGCGATGCGATCCCGAAATCTTTCGGGAACGAAGTATTCTTGTGTTATTCAAAGCGCTCATATAATAAATTCATGATCATTTATCCTTCATCTGCGCGATAAGAGGATAAGTTTTTTTATCTTAATGTGATATGAATTGGTTAGAGATAGTATATTCCATACGTCTCTGTTAAAATAAAAAATGAATGTATGCCCTTAGGATTCCTTGAGCTGGGTCTGAAAGACCTGCTGGAAATAATGGTGATCGCGATCGTACTCTACTACCTCTACAGGTGGATCAGGGGGACTTTTGCCATTCATGCGGCTCTGGGGCTTCTTTTCATTATACTGATCAATGCTGCTGTCAGTATTTTGGGTTTCTCCACACTGAATTTTATGCTCAGAAGTGTTTTGGATGTGGGTGTACTTGCCGTCTTCATCATCTTTCAGCCCGAAATAAGGAAGCTGCTCTATAACCTGGGCCAGAACACATCTTTTGACAGGTTTATTGGCAGAACCGGATCAGACAGTATGATAGATGAGGTGATTGAGGCAGTTCGTAACATGGCTCAGACAAAAACAGGGGCCCTGATTGTTTTTTCAAGAACATCATCACTTCAGGATCTGGTCGATATTGGGGTAAAACTGGATGCAAGAGTTAATGCGTCGTTGATACAGACGATATTTCAAAGAGACACTCCTCTGCATGATGGAGCTGTCATCATCCGGAACAACCGAATTGTAGCAGCCAGTTGCTATCTACCCATCTCTCAAAATCCAAATATTTCAAATGTATTTGGTACCCGGCATCGTGCTGCAGTCGGGATCAGTGAAACCAATAATGTATTTGTAGTGGTTGTTTCTGAAGAGACAGGACGTATTTCAGTTGCAAAAAATGGTGCTCTTTCAAGTGGCCTCTCGATTCAGAAGCTAAGATCTGAGATGGAGAAGAACCTGGGTGAAGGGAAAACGGAAGAGATTGATTTTACTCCGGAAAAAGTAGAGATGGAATAAGGTTCACTCAAAGGGTTCAGGCTGGAGCTCAGCGACAGTCCCGTCCCGAGAGCTGTCGGGATTCGGGAGGGCGTTTTGGGGTTTTATGAAGCTTTCGGTGTGACGGTTTGTTGGCCTGTTCCTACTGTCCCGGGGAGCGGACGGGAGCAGTGATGGTGATTTCTCCGGCCTCTGTGAAATTGAGGGTTAAAGTGACTTCATCTCCTTCATTCAGAGGCTGAATCAGTTGCATAAGCATTATATGCAATCCACCCGGTTTCATAACGGTTACTTCTCTACCAGGAAAAACAGGTTCTTCTACCTGCCGCATTCCCATCATTCCATCCCCGCGATCGAATGTTTCATGCAACTCCACTAAACCGGCCACAGGAGCTGAAAGCTCAATGAGAGTATCAGATTCAGTGGATCCATTTAGAAGGTCAAGATAGACTGCGGAGACGCCATTAATCCTGCCCGGTCTCGCCCAGGCATTTTCAATAGCAATGCCGTTATCCGGTAATTCATAAGTAATATTCCCTGCCTGATCAGAATCATCAGAAGCGCATGAAAAAACTAAAAGGGTGATAAAAATGAGCGCCAAATATTTCAAAACATTTTTCATGGTCATAACTTTTTAAGATCTTCGATAATAATACTGACAGGGGTCATGCTTCCACCGTAATCAAATATAAGGCGCGACCGGCTGTCAATGAGTAATATTTTGTCTGAATGATTGAGAAAATAGACACGCTCTCCATCATCCAGTTCTCTGGAGTAAGATTCCTGCGTTCTGACACTGACACGCTGCATGAATGAGGCTACCGTTTCAGGATCGCCTGTCAAAAAATGGAAAGGTTCCCGGTCCATCTGAAAAGCATTTGCGTACTGTTTGAGAACTTCAGGTGTATCTCTTTCCGGGTCAAATGTAACCAATACAAACTGTGTATTTCCGGGGTCGTCCAGCTCTTCATAAACGGAGGAGATATTGGCAGTAATAAACGAGCAGATATCAGGACAGTGAGTGTAAATAAACCCAATTACCAGAGGAGCTCCCTCAAAATCATCAGGAAAGAGTACAGTTTCACCATTCTGATTGATTAACTCAAATTGCGAATCACTATAATCATCCAGAGCCGGGCTTGAACAGGAACTATTCAACAGTACTGAACCTGAAATCAGAAAAAGAAAGAGAAGCTTACTTATTTGATATTTCATAAAAAATGAGTGTGGTGAATGTGACCTAATGATATTTCAAATATATGAAATCGATATGAAGTGAGCGGGGGTGAGAATATAATAATTTTCATATAGCTGCTATGAAAAACCTTATTTGGGGACCTTCCCGGACATCGAAGCGCTGCTCTTTTATCCCACGCCGCGAAGCGATCCTGAAATCTTTCGGGAAAGGCGAAGTATTTCAGGGTTTTTAAAAGCCTCCTTATAATGTGTAGTTTTAAATATATATTTAGGCAATGTAAGAATAATTTATAGTGATCTCAGTTAATATTGATAAGGTAACTAAGGAATTTAAAGTTCAATTGTTAAAATCAATTTATAAAAAACCATCCCTGTTAAGGGGTATTATCGTTTTAATCATCCTGTTTTTTTCTGTTCATACAAAGATTTTTGCGTTTGCAGATTCAGAAAGAGAACCGATTGTCTGGAATATCTCCTTTGAGGGAAATGATGCCTACAGTGGAATTGTTTTACGTCAAGTTATTGCAACTTCCCCACCATCATTTTTCCAGAAACGTTTTGGCCGTACAGATGAGTATATATTGAATGAAACGGAACTCAGAAGAGATATAATCCGAATCGAAAGATATTATCAAAGACGGGGTTATCACAATGTTGAAGTGAATGTAGAGGTTGAATCAAGGCGTAAAGAGCATCGAAAGAATGTAATTTTTACAATTAGTGAACGCGCTCCAATGCGGATAAGTGAGAGCAACGTAGTGATAGATGCTCCGGATCAAGCCAAAAGAGAGATTACAGAATCCAGGGATTTTGAGAGGGCCTTATCGCGTAACCACTACAGAGAAGGGCAAAGATTACAACTCATACAGATGCCTGACGTGGAGGGCCTGTTTCGTCAGACACTTGAAAATCTTGGTTATGCATGGCCTGAAGTGGATATTATTTCTGAGATCGATTCACTTTCCAACAACGCAGAAGTAGAGATACGACTGACACCCAACTCCAGAACATTCTTTTCTGAGTTTATTATTGAGGGTGACCTGAGTGTTCCGGAGAAGGTACTGCTCAGGCATACGGATATCAAAGAGGGAGATCCATACAGCAGAACCAGTATGCAAAATGCACAGAGATCCATATTTAATCACCATCTGTTCAGATTTGCGACAATCACTATTCCGGAACAGGAGCAGGATTCTACTCTGACCGCCCTGATTCGCGTCAGAGAACATCTGCCACGTACCATTGAAGCGTCGGCCGGTGTGGGGCGCGAGGAGATTGTTCGCGGTCAAGTTGCATGGAGACATCGTAATATTAACGGCAGCGGACACAGATACGGTGTAAGCATGCGGGCCTCATTTATTGAACAGCGCGCAAGCACCGATTATCTGATACCGTATATCTTTAATTCCAAAAGCAGTAATGTTTCAACACTTTTTGGAACACACCGGCTTGAACCATCCTACGAACTTTTACAGGCGGGACTCAATAGCAGTTTAATCTATCAGATTGCACGAAATCAAACAGCGTCATTGTCGTATGAGTACTCGATCAATGAGGAGCTAAGCAGGGATCAAGGTGCAAAACTACCTGAGAATGTGCTCAGTTATAATATTTCGTCTTTCATGATTTCAGGGTACTACAGTGAGGGTTTGTCGCGTGAGCCAAGAGGCTGGGTCATTCAGCCATCATTGGAAATATCCAGCACTTTTGCTGAGGCAGACTTTAAATTTCAGAAAATCAATCTGGATGTGCGCCGATATACACCTCTAACACGAAGTACAACGCTGGCAGCCAGGGTCAATGCAGGACAAATATTTTACACTCAGTCGGAGACGCTGCCCTCCAATATCCGATATTTTACCGGAGGCACGAACTCAGTGAGAGGCTGGAACCGTCAGGAATTGGGCCCCAGTATTCCTTCATTCGATGAGGAAGGGAATTTTGACACATATGTTCCTGTGGGTGGTAGAGCAACGTTTTCATTTAACCTGGAACTTCGGCAGCAACTCACCTCCATCATACCAAATTTTGGAATGGCCTTTTTTCTGGATGGAGGTCAGGTTTGGGAAAATATAGACTCACTGGAAGAGAGGCCGGTTCAGTTTGGCGCAGGAGGCGGCTTCAGGTACCAGTCACCAATTGGCCCGGTACGGATTGATATCGGTTACAAGCTGAACCCAACCGATGAGGACCTCAATATATTTAATGGGGTTGATCACGGTTCACCCCGAAGCAGGATTGGAATTCATTTTAGTATAGGACAGGCATTTTAGTGGAAGAGAAAAAGAAGAGATATCGCCCCGGAAAATGGAGTTCAGCCGCCCTGGTTTTTTTGGCGATTGTGCTATTTCTGTTTTTAGGTATAAATGCTTTGATTCAAAGTGACTGGTTTTTTGATAAGATCAGTGATATTGCGGAAGAGCAGGTTAATATGCGGATTAACGGGAATCTTGAAATCGGAGAGATAAGAGGCGACTTGAGAAGCGGCTTTGTTATCTATAATGTAAATCTGAAAGACAATGAGTCAGTAGATATATTCAGATCAGATTCGATCTCTGTAGAGTATCACTGGACAAACCTGATAAGGGCACCATTTCAGATAGATAAACTGGATATGCATGGGGTTTACGGTTCAGCCGTTCAAGAACCGGACTCTACATGGAACATCATGCAGCTATTGAAAGAGAGCGAACGTGATGAAGATCCGGAATCCGAGATGCCTTACTGGGACATTCGTGAGATACAGATTTCAGGACTCTATTTAGACATTACATCGGAAATACTGCTGCCGGATGGGAATCTGTCGATTGAAGAGTTGGATGCAGGGATGTCGGCGGGTTTCGGCCAAGCCGGATTTTATGGCTCCATATCCTTTCTGGAATTCAAATTGAATGAAGCAAGGCTGCCAGAGAACATCGGGATCGAGCTTTCCGGTCAGATTGAAGGTGAAAAAATCACCCTGGAATCACTCCTTCTGGATAGTGGCAGAAGCTATCTGAAGGCAGCAGGAAAAATGGACGGTTCCGGTGAGCTGAGCGCAGAAGCGACCCTCTCTCCCATCTCATGGGAAGATCTGATTCTGTATGCTGAAGATCTGCCGCTAAGAAAAAATTTGAATCTATCCCTGTCAGTAAACGGCAGACTGGATGATCTGAAGATCCAACTGAATGCTGAAGCGGATGGATTAAAAATGCTTCAACTACATGCGGATATTCAGGCGGAAGAGTCATTCTCGATCCGATCATTTCGATTGGACCTGGAAGAACTGAATTTACCGATTCTGACCGGAGAAAGTGACTGGCCCCTGGTAGAAAGCGTTCAGATGAATGGAGAAGGAGTTATAGATGTAGAGAGTCCGGAAAGCAGTCGATGGACCGGAAATGCTGAAATTACAGGATTGGTAATGCAGGATTTCCAATTAGACCGATTTGAAACCGGTTATGAGTGGGATAAAAGTGTGTTGGATTTGACCGCTTCATTGTATTATCAGGATCAAGCCGTAGAAATTGCAGGCAGTTTGAGCAGGCTGTTTGAAGAGCGTCCGCAATGGAACTTGATTGTTGAAAGTGATGCTGTAAACCTGGCAATATGGCTGGATGACCCGGAGATGGAGAGTCAGTTTAGAATTCACTCAGATCTTTCGGGCCACGGATTTTCAATAGAAGATTTTGACATGGAAGCAGTGGTATTGGTCAGTGACATCCATTTTCGTGAGCAGAACTTTAAACAGATCGCATTTGAAGGCTCAGTGAATCCGGATACAATTATCGGTGCAATACAAGCTGAAATTATTGAGAGTAAGATGGTTGCAGACGTCATCATTACGGAATGGAACGGTATACCGGATTTCGAATTTACTGCAGGGCTGGACTCTTTTAACATCGCTGAAATAGTAGGTTATGAAGAATTTCCAACAGGTATCAACGGCTCACTTTCCGGATATGGATCAGGCAATAACCTGGAGAATCTGGAGCTTTTTGCTGAAGTTGATCTTGATTCCAGTATTGTAAACGGTGAAATGGTTGAACAGTTCAATGCGGATTTAAGGATAGAAAACAGTTATCTCTATATAGATGAAGGGTTGGTTCGAAGTCCAATTGCGGATGCTACATTGACGCTGCGTCAACATCTTTCCGAATTTAAAGATCCGGATAATCGATTGATCTTTATGGCAACCCTTAAAGATCTGTCATCTTTGGCTCCGCTGTTTGGCCTGGAGACGTTGAGTGCTACAGGTGAGTTCACAGGAAGGTTGAGCCGAAACCCTGAAGGGATACTCGGTTTTATCGGCGAAACAGAACTTGAGAATGTGGTGCTGGATACCCTATTTCACACAGATGAATTGACCGGTTCCCTGGAGGTATTGCTGAGGGATGAACCCGTGGCAGAACTGCAGGTTCTGCTAAAGTCACCCCGGATACTTGATCGTGAATTACGGGATCTTAATTTAAATACCAGTGCAGTAATAGGTGAAGAAGCAACTACCGGAGATATTACGGTGAATTTGTCCAATGGAGATGAAAGCTCGTTGCAACATGTCGGGCAATTTGTCTACAGGACGGATGATATTTGGCTGCATACAACTGGCTTCACTTTTCAGACAGGTCAACGAACACTGGCACTAACAAAACCCTTCGACTTGTACTACAGAGATCAGGTTCTGAAAAGTGACACTCTCTCAATCGCAACGGAAGATCTGGACTCCAGGCTCAGTCTGTGGATACCGCATCTTGACTCATTAGAACAACATATTGGAATTGATGCAGACAATCTGAACCTGGGCATTCTTCAGAAGACCGTTATAGACAGAAGTTATTTTGATGGTTTTTTATCAGGGAAAGTGGAACTGCACAACAGTGTTGAAGATTTAGCTGTTTCTGCAACGGGATATTTGAAAGACTTTAGATTAGAAGAGGGTGAGATGGACTCTCTTCACTTTGACGTAAATCTGACCGATGAGTGGCTTGATGCCGGGCTGAGCAGCTGGCATGATGACCG
>SKZL01000105.1 GCA_007127395.1 Balneolaceae bacterium | reverse complement strand
GCTGTGTTAATAGATACATTTGTCAGTTCTGCAATCTCTTTAAATGGCATTTCATAATAGTGACGCAACATGACAACTGTCCTTTGCTCTTCAGGCAAATTCGATATATGCTTCAACAAACTGGATGTAGACTCATCGAGCTCCATCTTTTCCTGCTGCCCGATTGCATCTTCATCCGGCAATCTTTCATAAAAATCGGTTTTCGATTCTTCGTCGTATGAGCCTTTAACGTCTACAAAACGTTTTTGTTTTCTGATATAATCAATTGTTGCATTATGAGCAATTCTCATCACCCAGGCGATCCATTTACCCTGTTCATTATAGGTATCATCCATCTTGGTTATGACCTTTGTAAAGGTCTCCTGAAAGATGTCATTAGCCGTTTCCCTGTTCTGAATCATGCTGAAGATATAGGAATACACCTTCGCCTGATGACGATTCATCAACTCACGAAATGCAAGTTGATCATCTTTTCTACGGAACAGATGCACAAGGTCCTTGTCGTCCATCTGCTCGTAATTTTTGGGTATATGATCTGAGTTCTTGAGTCTCATAATGTTCTATTATAATAAAATACGTTAATTCTTTTCTTAAAACACAATCGGGTTTCTTTCCATTCACTCTATCGTACGTAATTATGATCTATCTGGATGGCACTGTGAAAACCATTGTTACGCAACTCTGAGATATCGGTTTCAATCCCTGTAATTAATCTAATACGTCTTAAACTGATGATCTATAACATCTTCATGCTACTTTAATAACAAAATTATCTCCTGAAATAGCTGTAAACAGCCATTCCGATTTTTCTACCCAAAAAATCCTGAAGTGTTTCAAGATCACTCTCTTTAATTTTTTTTACAGATCCAAACTCTTTTAAGAGTTCCTCTGCCTTCTTTTTCCCGATACCCGGAATCTTTGTAAGTTCTGTTTGAACCGTCCTCCCTGATCGTTTTTTCCGATGATATGTGATGGCAAATCTATGTGCTTCATCTCTGGCCATTTGCAATAACTTTAGAGATGGTGATTTTTTCGGTATCATCACCGGATCTGCCCTGTCAGGTAAAAATACCTCTTCTAATCTTTTTGCAAGTCCGGCTACATCGGAATGCCCTGTGAAGTTGATCTCCTGAAGTGCTGCCAGCGCTGCGTTCAGCTGCCCTTTACCGCCGTCAACAAGAATCAGGTCGGGTGGCTGCAGTTTTTCTTTCTGAATTTTGCCATATCTCCTTTTCAGAATCTCCCTCATTGAAGCGTAATCGTCTGGCCCTTCTACACTCCTGATGGCAAATTTTTTATATTCACTCTTACGGGGTTTCCCATCCACAAATGTGACCATGGAAGCAACAGGATCCGTTCCCATCGTATTTGAATTGTCAAAACACTCAATTCTTCTTGGCACTCTTGTCAGGTGAAGGTACTGCTTTAAATCGGTTACAGATTTAGGTATGCGATCTTTTTCCGCTTTTTGAACCTCAATTAGCCTCTCTCCAAGTTTATGTCTGGCATTGGCCATTGCCATATCTATCAGCTGACGCTTTTCGCCGATCTTTGGAACAAGAATCGGTACTTTTTTCCCATGTTTTTCCCACAGATAATCTTTCAACGGTTCATCATCTTCCATCTCGATGCTCAAATAGACTTCATCAGGTGTAGCAGATCCAATACTCTTATATGACCCTGTATAATAATCTTCAACAAAAGATTGCATCAGGCTCTCACGAGATAAACCTTCAATATTCCGCAAATAACGATGAAATTTACCCAGTAATTTCCCCTCTCTCACCCGGAACATCACTCCACAGGCTTCTACCAGTTCATCGTCCAGATCGATTGCAAACAGATCCCGATCTACTTTTTTATTATCCACAATCTTCATTTTCTGATTGTATTTTTGAAGTGACAGATAGCTGTCGCGCAATTTTGCAGCCTCTTCAAAAGCCAGTGCATCCGAAGCGATCTCCATCTCCTCTTTGATCTCCCTCATCAATCCTTCAGTCTTACCGCTGAGAAGCCTCTCAACTTTGATCATGGTCTCTTTGTACTCTTCCGCATCCCAGTCTCCGGAGCAATTTTGAAGATAGTCGTCAAAACAGGAGTGCCACCTGGGTACACCTTTCGATTTATCGATCATTTTAGGTGAAACTGCACAAGTACATAGATCAAAGGTTTTCCTGATTGTCTCAAGCATTCTTCTCATATGGCCAACATGATCATAAGGACCGTAATAGCGACTCCCATCATTGACCACTGTGCGGGTTGGATAGATACGCGGTTTTTCATCACTCGTAACCGATATGTACGGATATGACTTATCATCTCTGTACATTACATTGTAGCGCGGATGATGACGTTTAATCAGATGGTTTTCCAGAATTAATGCCTCAGCTTCAGAATCTGTTACGATAATTTCCACATCGGTAATTTTACTGACCATCACCCTGATCCGCCCATCATGCGTTTTGGACTCCTGAAAGTAGGAACGAACTCGATTCCGTAATTTTTTCGCTTTACCTACATATAAATAGCTTCCTCTTTTATCTTTAAACTGATAAACTCCGGGTTGCAGAGGTAAATTCGCTACCTTTTCTTCCAGTGAAATCGACATCAATAACCTGATTTAAAATTTTTTGATGATAAAAGCTCTCATATCTACTTTAAAAACTGATTCATCCCAATCAACTGTCTGATTATGAACAGAACTGAAACTGAACCCGACATTGAGATACTCTACGAAGACAATCACATACTTGCAATATCAAAACCGAAAGGCCTCTTATCGCAAGAAGATCATACCGGAGATCCGGATGTATTGACTCTTTGCAAAGCCTATTTGAAAAGGAAGTACGATAAACCGGGGAATGTCTTTCTGGGGCTGCTTCATCGGCTCGACCGCCCTGTCTCCGGGGTAATGGTACTTGCAAAAACATCCAAAGCAGCCTCCAGGATCAGTGAACAGATTCGCAAACATAAGATCAAAAAGAGATATTTCGCCATTGTTCAGGGTGAGCCGGGGAAACAGGGTGTACTCACTCACTATCTCATAAAAGACAGTCAGAACAACATGGTTCAATCCGTTTCTCCTGAAACAGCCAATTCAAAAAAAGCTGAGTTGATCTATCGAACAGTTGATACAAAGAGCGGTTTATCGCTTGTTGAAGTGCTGCTAATCACAGGAAGAGCTCATCAAATAAGGGTACAATTTGCTGAAAAGGGACACCCACTTTGGGGCGATCATAAGTACGGAGAAGGTCGTGGAAAAGATATCGCACTTCATGCCTATATGTACGAGATCACCCATCCTACTCTCAAAAACAGTCTCCGTATCCGTTCAATACCTCCAAAAACAGATCCCTGGTCCCGGTTTGAAATCCAAAAGCTACCCTAACAAATTTTCTGTCAGACAGTTACAGCTTTATTCTTACTGCCTGCTGAATGGTAGAATTTATGAATGTTTCTATTCCCTTTGGTGTTTTCAGGTAACAGAAGTATAAATAAGCTCAGCATTTCAACAGTACAGGATATTACCAAATGCATAAATTAACTGAAAAAGAAGCAATCTTGATTCTGCCGGCAGTTGTAGACAATGAAGCTAGCCAGGATGAGAGAGATGCATTTTTCGCTTTTATTGCCGGTAATGAAAATGTGCGCAATCAATACAAAGACGCACTGTTGATGAAAAGGTTGCTATCAGAAAAGCTGGCCAGGAAAACTGCTCCTCCTCATTTGAAACAAGCTATTCGGGATACTTTACAAAATTTGAAAAGCCAGGAAGAGTTGGACAGTACCCAGGACCTTGGAAGAGATCAGCCCGTCACAGATCACGGATACCGTTCAAAAAGTGAAAAAAAATCGACCACTCTTCTGTTCAGGTATCTTTCTGCAGCAGCAGTACTGCTCATTTTTACACTTGTTACAGTTCAGATACTGAACAGGGTTAATCCTTCTGCCATAGACAGTTCAGCTCAAATTTTAGAGAATATTTCACTGGAACACTTTATACATAGCGGTGGCAATTTAATCGATCCGCAATTCAGTTTTTCATCTATTACCGAAGCTGAACATTTTTTAGCTGAAAACCATCAGCTGACGATAACTGTACCCCATATTGAAGGAGCTGAGATTGCAGGAATTGAAATGTCTGAGTTTACAGATAACTTCAACACACCACTGCTGAAATACCATCAGCATGAAATTAATGAAACTATCTACCTCTTTGCATTCGATCTGAATGAAGTCTCAGCATTGAATAATCTCGTCAGAAACAGTCATGCAGCAGCAGCATGTAAAGAGAGGGAAGACTTTTATGTCACTGAGATTGATAACTATCATGTTGTATCCTGGCTTTGGAATAACACCTGGTATACTGCCGTCTCAAATCATAATGGTTATGATCTGGCCTCTCTGGTTGAACCGCTCAATTACTCAAGTCAATAAGTAATTCATTAAGCCCCTTTTTGCACAGATAATCAGCTGTATCTTTACATACAGTAATTGAAACTGTGAAATCACCAAACCAAATGAGTGTTCAGTTTTCGACTAACATTCTCTATTTTCAAGGTTCAACCAGTTAAATTGTACTTTCATAATTCTCATGTAATGAGTGAACTGAAGTGATCTGAACAAATAGAGTGTATGGTTTATATTGTTATGGGTGTTTCCGGATGTGGAAAAACAACAATTGGTAAAATGCTGGCAACCCATTTAAACGTTCCGTTTTTTGATGCCGATGATTTTCATCCGCCTTCAAACATCAAAAAAATGAGAAATGGAAAACCCTTAAATGATGATGATCGTAAACCCTGGTTGAAGAAATTATCTGAACTGATTTCAGAATGGAATAAAAACAGTGGTGCAGTTCTTGCCTGTTCAGCATTAAAAAAACAGTACAGAAATGAGTTGGAAAAAAGTGAAAACAAGGGAAACAATCAAATTACATTCATCTATCTGAAAGGAAGCAAAGAGTTGATTTATAATCGATTAAAAAATCGTGATGATCACTATATGCCCCCGGAGCTGTTGGACTCACAATTCCGCGATTTAGAGGAACCGGACGATTCTATTACAGTAAAAATCGAGGAGCGACCGGAATCGATTCTCGGCGAGATTTTAAAAAATCTCAGTTAAATTCCGTTTTACAATCTGTATCATACAACACACCATTGAACTATTTTTATAAATAATTAATCAATCAAATGAACAGCCAAATTGGGATCTATGGCCTCGGTGTAATGGGGAAAAATTTAGCACTGAATTTTGAAGAAAAGGGTTACTCTGTTTCCGTCTACAATAGAGAAGCACCGGGTGAAAAATTTATCGTTGATGAGTTTTTGGCCTTTGAGGGTTTAGGCAAACATTTTTATGGAGCCAAGACGGTTGAAAAATTTGTTGATTCGCTGGAATCACCTCGAAAGATATTGTTGATGGTGAAAGCCGGAGAGCCTGTTGATTTGGTAATTGATGAACTCATGCCTTTTCTGAATGAAAATGATATTCTGATCGACGGTGGTAATTCAAACTACACAGATACAAATCGAAGAATCAGAAAATTAGATTGTACCGGAGTTCTGTTTGTAGGTATGGGAGTATCAGGGGGCGAAGAGGGTGCTCGAAATGGGCCCTCATTAATGCCCGGTGGAAACAAAAAAGCGTGGCCTGTTCTTGAACCGATGCTAAAAAAAGTTGCTGCAACAGCTTTTGACGGTTCACCATGTTGTGCATGGATGGGAAATGAGGGATCAGGCCACCTCGTAAAAATGGTGCACAACGGTATCGAGTATGCAGATATGCAACTGATAGCAGAATCATACCATATCATGAAAAGTGTTCTTGGAATGAATTCTGCAAAGATTTCTGAAACATTCCGGGATTGGACTGAAACTGAACTGGATAGTTATCTGATAGAAATTACCTCCGATATTTTAAAAGTAAAGGATGACGACGGTTTTCCTCTTATTGACAAAATTCTGGATGCAGCCGGACAAAAAGGTACCGGGAAATGGACAGCAGTTACAGCATTGGATGCAGGAATTCCTCTTCCTGTGATCACACAGGCTGTCTATTCGAGATTTTCATCCTCGATGACAGAATTGCGAAGAGAGGTTGCTAACCGGGGGAGTAAACCACAACTTTATGGCGATGCAGATCGGGAGCAGGTTCTTCACTCACTGGCACAGGCACTGTTCGCCTCCAGGATGATCGCCTATGCTGAAGGGTTCCATCTGATCACATCCGTAAGTAAGGAGAATAACTGGGGTATTGATCCGGCGTCTATAGCATTGATTTGGCAAGGTGGATGTATCATCCGGTCTGACCTTTTAAATGAGATCAGAAAATCATATCAAAGTGAGATTTCATTGGAGCATCTCATATTGTCGGGTTTTTACACGACATCATTTGACAAGTTGAAAGAGGGTTGGCGAAAAACCGTTAAACTTGCAACCGATGAAGCAATCCCTGCTACATGTATGAGTGCTGCACTGAATCAGTATGATACGCTGCGAACTGAAAAACTACCCGCAAACCTGATTCAGGCTCAGCGCGACTATTTCGGAGCACACACATATGAACGAACTGACAGAATCCGCGGTAAATTTTTTCACACCGACTGGCAGG
>SKZL01000314.1 GCA_007127395.1 Balneolaceae bacterium | reverse complement strand
TGTTGTTGATGCGAATCTTTCATCCGCATTCCATAAATTAACGAAACTCTTTTGGATTCGAAAAAACATTCAAACATTTGGAAAATAACGACCAATATATTTACGGAAGAAAACCTGTTGAGGAAAAATTACGTTCCTCTCCGGAAGAAATTGAGAAGATTTATATCAGAAAGGGATTGCACAGAGGTTCTGTCGGGTTCATCATGGATAAAGCTTCAGAAAACAGAATCCCTGTAACTGAAGTGCCGGGTAGTAAGTTAAACGATATGGTGGGTGCCGTGAACGACCAGGGCGTTGTAGCTACTGTGAGCATGGCTGAATATCTCGACTTTGATGATTGGCTGGACTCCATCACTCCGCATAAGAATATGGCGCTGTTGATTCTGGATGAAATTGAAGACCCTCACAATTTTGGTGCGATTTTACGAACTGCCGCAGCAACCGGTATCAGCGCCGTAATTGTTTCAAAACATCGACAGGCTCCGGTTAATGCGGCTGTTTACAAAACAAGCGCCGGCACTGCAGGCAGAATTCCAATTGTCAGAACTGTAAATCTGAATCAGGCCATTTTGAAACTAAAGGAGAATCAATTCTGGATTGCCGGTCTTGACTCCGAAGGTGATTCACGTTTATGGGATCAAAAATTTGATGTGCCGATGGCTTTTGTGGTTGGAAATGAAGGCAGGGGAATGAGAAAAAAGACCGGTGAACACTGCGATTTCCTGTTATCCATACCGATGCACAATAGTGTTGAATCGCTGAATGCTTCTGTATCAGCGGCACTTGTTTGTTATGAATGGCAGAGGCAAGGGAGTGAGAAGTGAAAAGTGAAAAGTGAAAAGTGGCGCATAAGAGAAGATGGATTTTTTTATAGTTTGATCTCTCTTTAGAAACTCAGTTAATATCTATTGTGAATTTTTTGGAAGTTCCCAAAGTGGAATTACACCTTCATCTGGACTGCTCTCTCAGTTATGATGTTGTAAAAAAGATAAAGCCTTCTGTATCCCTGAAAGAGTACCGGGATACCTTTATTGCCCCCGATAAATGCATCGATCTTGCTGATTATCTTAAGAGAGCTTTTCGGGGAATAGAACTGATGCAAACATCAGATCAGCTTGAAATGGTTACTTTGGATCTGTACAGACAGTTGTTTGAAGATGGTGTGATCTATGCAGAGATCCGTTTCGCACCTTTGCTTCATCTTGAGCAAGGACTATCAGCGGATCAGGTTGTACGTTCTGTTTTGGAAGCTTCTCAAAAAGGGAAAGAGGCCTATGGTATTGATGGCGGTATCATACTTTGTACACTCAGGCATTTTAATGAGAAACAGAGTTTGGTTACTGCGAACCTGGTTTCAAAATATTATGGAGAGGGGGTTATTGGTTTCGACATCGCTGCTGACGAGTCTGGCTTCTCCATATCAGAACATATCAGTGCTTTTCAAGCCATTTCTGAGCAAGGTATTCCGTCAACCGCCCATGCCGGCGAAGCAAAAGGGCCTGAAAGTGTCAGAGAGACCCTGAAATACCTCAAGCCATCCAGAATAGGACACGGGGTTAGATCCATGGAAGACAGTGAACTTCTGCAGTGGATCATTGATCACAATATCCATCTGGAGGTCTGTCCGACCAGCAATATTCAAACAGACGTTTATGATTCCATAGAGTATCATACTATTGATTCACTATACAGATCGGGCGTCTCCATGAGTGTCAATACAGATTCACGAACGGTATCAAAGGTGACTCTATCAAGTGAGTATGATCTTCTCAGACAAGAGTTTCAGTGGACGCCGGAACATTTCAAAAATTGCCTTCTGAATGCTATCGATCACGCATTTACAACCGGTGAGGTAAAGGATAAGCTCCGGAAAAAAATCAACCGTGCGTTTTAAAACGGATCTTGAAATTGCAAACCCGTAATAATCCAAGCCACAGATCGGTCCGTGTGCACCGAACCTGATCACGGATAGAGAAGGTAGCTTGATCGTCTTTCCAAGAATGAATCCAGATCAAACTCTAACTGATCAACTGAAATATCCCCCCCAATCAAACGATCAATTTCACGTGTTCCGGCCAGTAAATATAAAAATCTGTACTGTTCGTATACTTCTGTAGCATTCAGCATGGTTTTGAATATTTCGAGTCCGACCAGAACCGGATCAAAATCGTAATCTATTGCAGAGATACTGATTCCGTATGATTCACTCCCTTCATGTTTTGGAGTTGGTGCAACTCCCGGAATGGATATCGGGGTAAAGGTTGCCTCTTCAATCATCAGGCTACCCGAAAGGCTTTGTAAATGGTTCAACTGATCCGGTGTCAATTTTGTTGTCGGATCACCGATCGTTAGAAACGGATCGGGTGTTCCCCTCCCCTCTGATAATGTGGTGCCTTCATAAAATACAGTGCCCAGATAGAGAAATGCATGCTCAAATGTGGGCAGGTTTGGAGATGGAGGCACCCAATTTAAGCCTGTATCCGGCCACTTCATCTCTCTGTCCCATCCTTCCATTTCCACCACTCTGATATCCGGTTGCTGATGAAAGTCGAGCCATTTCTCTCCCACCATCATAAGAGCAATTTCACCCATCGTAAGACCATGCGCAATCGGAATCGGATAGGGGCCTACAAAAGATGTGTATTCCTCCTCAAGCATCCAGCCCTGCACATAGTTTCCTCCGGCGGGGTTTGGCCGGTCCAGAATCCAGACCGGAACCCCTGCATCTGCGGCTGCTTCAATCACCATACCGAGTGTTGCGATATATGTATAGAATCGTGCACCCACATCCTGCATATCAAAAATGAGCAGATCAACACTCTCCATCATTTCGGGTGTCGGTTTACGGGTGTCACCATAAAGAGAAAATACAGGCAGACCTGAAGCCTGATCAACTCCATCTTCGATCTTTTCACCTGCACCTGCCTCACCTCTGAATCCATGTTCCGGAGCAAAAAGTGCAGCGATATTTAGCTCGAGTGATAGCAGGGTGTCCAGCATGTGCACATCCCCAATCCTGGCAGTTGGATTCATCACCAGTCCAATTCTCGCTCCTGATAATTCGTCAAGATGTCTCTCTATCAGAACTTCAGCTCCGATTTTTACTTTTTCGGCTGACTCCTCTTCTGTTATTGCCCTGTCACAACCGGTACCAATGAAAAGAAAAAGAGTAAGAATCAGAAGCAGGTTTGTAGAATGATGAATGGGTTGTTTCGACATCAGGCGCGGTTTGCAACTACATCAGATTCTGCAAAGAAGTAGGCCGCTTCAATCTTGCCATTTTCGACAGAATCGGAACCATGGACAATGTTTTCACCTAAACTATCTGCGAAATCTGACCGGATTGTCCCTTCATCGGCCTCAGCCGGATTCGTTGCTCCAATCAGCTCTCTGAAATCTGCAATTGCGTTCTCTTTTTCCAGGATCATGGGTACACATGGGCCACTGCTCATGAAATCAGTCAGCTCATCAAAAAAGGGCCTCTCACGATGAACTGCATAGAAACCACCGGCAGTATCTTTAGTCAGGCGTGTCATTTTCATAGCCAAAATAGTAAAACCTGCCTCTTGAATTCTCCTTGTCACTTCACCGATCAGGTTTTTACGTACGCAATCCGGTTTCAATATTGTTAAAGTTCTTTCTACAGCCATTTTAAATTGTATTATTTTGTTGTTCTCTGTTTATTAAAAAATTGTTGAAACTGAAAGATACCACTAATCAATTTCAGGTAAAAAATAAGATCCTCAAACTCTTCCTTAACACCTATAGTGTAGTAACCACCCGGAGTTTCAAACAGCCCTCTCCTGTTTCCAGGCCTGAATCTATGGCCTTAATCTCCCAAGCATTCTTGGGAATGGAATGGTTTCTCTGACGTGTGATAGCCCGCAAATCCATGAAACGGTTCTTTCCAGTCCGAGTCCGTAACCGGAATGTGGAACTGTGCCATATCTTCTAAGGTCCAGAAACCAGCTAAAAACCTCCTCGGGCAGATCGTGCTCAGCAATTCGTTTTTGGAGCTCTGAAAGATCATCTTCTCTTTGGCTCCCGCCGATAATCTCCCCATAACCTTCCGGTGCCAGAACATCCACGGCCAGTGCAAGTTTCTCATCTTCAGGGTCCCTCTTCATATAAAAGGCTTTTACTTCTGCAGGGTATCGGTGAATCATCAACGGAGTCTCATATTGCATGGTCAGAATCGTCTCATCGCTGCCGCCAAAATCGTTGCCCCATCTGAAATTTTTAGCTGATTCCATCCAAACCGGAATATTCCGCAGATCCTCTTCAATCTGGTCCACCCTGGCGTGAATCTCTTTGATTCTCTGATCTATCTGAGTTTTTCTCCATTTTTTGGCTGAACCGTGCTCCTTTTTGATCTCTTCCAGCTCATTTTGGATCTGATTGAGCTCCTCCCGGCGATCCGACTCCATCTTGCTCAGCATCTCTGCTGTTTTCTCACTTTTCAGCTGATCAACCGCATCCGTATAGGACATCCTCACAAACGGATTATCAATCGCTTTCTCCAGTAGAGATGTATCTCTTTCCAAAATTTCAAGTTCCGGTTTTTTATGATCGAGTACATCTTTAAGGATATACTTCAACATCTTTTCAGCCAGGTCCATATTCATATCCAGGTCATAAAAAGCCATTTCCGGTTCAATCATCCAGAACTCCGTCAGATGTCGCCGGGTTTTGCTCTTCTCTGCCCTGAATGTTGGGCCAAAAGTATAAATTTTACCATGGGCCATCGCCATCGCTTCGCCATAAAGTTGACCGCTCTGAGTCAGATACGCCTTCTCGTCAAAATAGTCTGTCTCAAAAAGTGTGGTCGTCCCCTCTGCAGCATTTCCGGTGAAGATAGGTGCATCCATTTGAATAAAACCCTCCTCCTGAAAAAACTTGTGGATTGAAAACTGAATAGCATTTCTGACCTGCATTGCGGCCCATTGTCTTCTGCTTCTGAGCCAAAGATGTCTGTTCTCCATCAGGAACTCCACGCCATGATCCTTTGGAGTAATCGGATAATTTTCTGCAATCTGTATAATCTTAAGATCTGACGCATGCAGTTCATACCCGCCGATACTTCGATCGTCCTTCAATACTTTACCGGTGATTTCAAGAGAGCTCTCCTGTTTGAGCGTGCCTGCAGCATCAAACACTTCAGTTGTTACATCATCAGCTGAAACGATGCACTGGCATATACCGCTCCCATCACGAACTTCAAGAAAATGAATGGCTTTACTGCTTCTGATATTATACACCCATCCTTTTAGGGTGACCTCCTGATCTTCAAATTGGCTTAACTGATTGATATAAGTCATAACTTTGCTGAAATTTTTATTCTTTTATTTCCTTCCCGGGTAATCATCTCTATTATTTTGAAAGAGATTGAACACCCCTGTTACTTAGATTCCGGTATCAAAAGAGTTTCAGAAAAAGATTCTGAATTAAAAAATCCTTCTGAGAATTTTTGAAGGTCCTCTTTGGTGACCCCGTTGATATTCTCTTCAAGCTCATCAAGTGTTACAAAACGATTAAAATAGAGTTCACTTTTTGCCAATCGGGTCATGCGGTTACTTGTATTCTCCTGAGACATCAGCAATTTCCCTTTCAACTGTGTTTTTGCCTCATGAAGCTCCTTTTCGGTTACTTTTTCATTCTGAAGCCTGTGAAATTCCGCAATAATCAATTCCCTGACGTGATCTACATAATTTTGATCTGTCCCCGTATAGATTCCAAAAAGCCCTGTGTCGATATACGATTGATTAAATGGGCTGATGCTGTAGCAGTATCCATATTTCTCCCTGATATTCTGATGCAGGCGAGAACTCATCCCTCCGCCAAGTATGGTATTCGCAAGGAGGAGCAGATACTTGTCAGGATGTTCATAATTCAGTGCTCTGCGTCCCATGATCATATGTGTCTGTTCGATCGGTTTGGATACCGAGTGAGCTGTGACTTCATAATCTTTTAAAGGTTGATCCGGGTTGATGGTCTGGCCGTTTCTTTCAAAATTTAACATCTCGCGGACTCTTTCAACCACTGCATCGTGATCCACATTTCCGGCTACTGCAACCAACAAATTATCCGGTTTATAGCGATCTTTCATGTAGTTAAACAGATCATCCCTGCTAAAACCTGTGACCGTCTCTTCAAACCCAATCACAGGCCTGCCTATTGGGTGTTCTCTGAAAATCTGATTACTGAACTCTTCAAAAACAACATCATCAGGGCTATCCCGGTACATTTTCATCTCTTCCAGAACAACCTTTTTCTCTTTTTCAAGCTCCTCTTCCGGAAATTGAGAGTTTTTCACCATATCTGACAAAACATCCAGAGCGGTTTCCAGTTCAGAATCGAGGCACCGTGCATAATAACATGTATATTCGGTAGAGGTAAAAGCATTCAGATAGCCACCCACAGACTCCATACTCTGAGCTATATCATAGGAGTTCCTGCTCTCTGTACCCTTGAATAACATATGTTCCAGAAAATGAGTAATCCCGGCCTGTTGATCCGTTTCATTTCTGCTTCCTGTTTTTACCCAAATCCCAACCGATATACTCTTGACACTTTTAACGGTTTCAGAAACGATTTTTAATCCACTATCAAGCGTTGTTTTACGGACA
>SKZL01000202.1 GCA_007127395.1 Balneolaceae bacterium | reverse complement strand
CATTTGATTTACAGATACAATCGCTGAAAGAGATTACATCTAAAATGAATTATAAACATTTGATATTTATACTATTAACGATATTTATATTTCTGGAACTGCTATATTCTCCCTTGATTTTATTGGCTCAGAACACTAAGGATGATTCTACTCTTCATGTCGGTGGTGCATTACGATACAATGTGATTCTACAGAGCTATGAAAGTGACATCGATGCTACAAGTTCTTCATTCACGTTGGACACCTGGCGCATCAATGTTCTATACACTAATCCGGGAGGAATCGGTCTCAACTTTGAATATCGTTTTTATCCTACATTTGGAACTCACTTTATCAAACAGGGATGGCTTGATTACCATACTAGTGACCGGACTGAGCTGCAACTGGGTGTAACACAGGTTCCCTTTGGCAATATTCAATACAACTCCAACAACTGGTGGTTCAGCCTGCCCTATTATGTCGGTTTGGAAGATGATCACGACATAGGCCTGAAGCTGATACACCACAGAGATAACTTTCGATGGGATGTTGCTTACTTTTTTCAGCCTGAACCCGAAGGTCCGCCGGCTGCTTTTGGAACCGGCGGTGCCGGAAGGTACTCATATGATGTAATTCCAAATGGAAACAGTTCCCTGACAGAGAGAAATCAATTTAATCTTCGAACAGCATGGCTCAGCGGTCCTAGTGAATACGGGATTTCACTTCAATATGGTCAACTTTACAATACCACACTCGACCGCTTTAACCATCGGTATGCAGTAGCACTTCATTCCGATATTAATGTCGGTAACCTGAACATCAAACCACAAGTTCTCTATTATTCAATGGATGCTATTGATGATGATGGAGAGAAGTTGAGTACTGTATTCATGGGAGCCTATGCGATTCCTTATCAGGTTTCAACAGAAGCATGGATCGCTACATTGGGAATTTCATACTCATATGATGTTGATTGGGGACCTGTCAATAACGTTCTTTTTTACAACGATTTCAGCTATATGCACAACAGTGTTGGGAAAGGTACAACCCGTTTGGCTGATGGAACTACCCTGACGCTTGATGATCACTTCCAATATACAATTCAGAATATTACAGGAATTCTGGTATCAGCAGGACCGGTATTTACTTATTTCGATATTGCGCAGGGTATCAACCATCCATGGCTCACAGATGCATTCGGTACAGGTGTGGGGCCAGGGCATGTTGATCTTGGAATCGGCAACTCTGAATACAATATTCGATTGAATATCAATATCGGATTCTACTTCTGACAGATTATTTCTGACTCAATTTTTCGTGCACTTATTTTATATGATCCAATAAAAAACAATGAATCAAAAAAAAGACAGCCCAACTGAAAGCAGCAAATCAAAAATTAAGTCGCTTTTTGAGATTCACGGACCTGTATTTTGGCCCTCCGTTATCTTGATATCCCTTCTCATTGCGGGAACAATAATCGCCGGTGATGCTGCAGAAGAACTATTTAATTCTGTAAGAGTTGGAATAACAGAATCAGCCACCTGGCTGTTTGTCATCGGTGTAAATATTTTCATCGGTTTTTCTCTCTATTTTGCATTCAGTAAATATGGCGCGATACGATTGGGCGGTCAGAACTCAGAGCCTGAATTCAGTACCATGGCATGGTTTGCCATGCTCTTTAGTGCAGGGATGGGCATCGGTTTGATGTTCTTTGCCGTAGCCGAACCGATGTGGCACCTACTCTACCCCCCGCATGCTGATGTCGGATCTACAGGTGCTGTAAGAGATGCCATGGGTATCACATTTTTGCACTGGGGACTTCACGCCTGGGGGGTTTATGCTGTCGTTGGACTTGCGCTCGCTTTTTTTGCATTCAACCGGAAATTACCCCTCTCTTTTCGATCTGTTTTTTACCCACTTCTCGGGGAACGAATCAACGGTTGGATGGGAGATCTGATCGACATACTCGCTGTTTTAGCGACACTTTTTGGTTTAGCCACTTCACTGGGCCTGGGGGCATCTCAGGCCGGTGCAGGCATGGAGTATGTCTTCGGCCTCGAAAACAGTGTCACCCTACAGGTGATCATCATAGTCGTTGTAACAGCTATTGCAGTAGTCTCAGTTGTTTTAGGAATTGATAAAGGTGTCAAAGTACTAAGTGAATTTAACATTCGGGTAGCAGCTCTCTTTTTGCTCTTTATACTGATCGTTGGACCTACACTCTATATTCTGAGTAGTTTTGTACAGAGTACCGGACACTACCTGCAAAATTTCGCTTCATACGCAACCTGGACTCAAACCTTCGAAGAAGGTAATTTCATGACAACATGGACCGTATTTTACTGGGCATGGTGGATCTCATGGTCACCATACGTTGGAATGTTTATCGCAAGAATATCAAAAGGCAGAACCGTCAAACAGTTTGTTTTAGGAGTGCTCATCGTTCCTACCATGGTAACATTTTTGTGGATGAGCGGTTTTGGCGGCAGTGCCCTCTATCTTGAAACCGCTGGAATAGCAGAAATAGCAGCAGCTGTGGAAGCAGATCAGACAACTTCACTTTTTATCTTACTGGATCAATTTCCACTTTCAATCGTAACCTCCATTCTGGCAATTATTCTTATCCTCAGTTTTTTCGTTACCTCTTCTGACTCGGGTTCACTGGTTATTGACGGACTCACAAGTGGAGGTAAATTGCATTCTCCCGCTGGGATTCGTGTTTTTTGGGCCTCTACTGAGGGTATCGTTGCTGCCATTCTGCTGATTGGAGGAGGCCTGAGTGCGTTACAGGCAGGTGCCATCAGTACCGGTTTACCCTTCGTTCTGGTGTTACTCTTTATGTGCTACAGCCTGCAAAAAGGTCTTGAGCGCGAGTATAGAGAACATCTGTCAAAAACAAAAGAAAAAGAACGAGAATCCTACCAGGAACTTGTTCAGCGTTTATTATCAAAAAGAAAATAAGAAATTTTAAAGAGCTTAATATGATCAATTCTAAACATTGGATGGTATGTCTGGACCTCACAAAAATGGACTCTATTTTAATTGGCTACACAGCTTTTTTAGCTAAAATGACCAAACCAACGACGATTACGTTTCTACATGTTGTTGAGTCCGGGCCTCATACTCTGCAGATTATAAATCAGTTTCCTGAAATCGATACCAAAGAGAAATTTATGGATCTTTTGAGGGATGAAATTCATGAAAAACTGAATGAAAATTTTGATTATAGTGGCTCTGAAAACAGGGTCATCATAAAAGAAGGGAAACCAACAAATACAATCATTGATGTTAGTCAAAGCCTTGATTTTGATCTCTTGGTAGTCGGTAAAAAAGCAGGTTATGCCGGTGAAGGTGTTTTGCCCAAACAGATCCTCAAATATGTGGCAACTTCAATGCTCTTTGTGCCGGAAAATAGTCATTACCGCCTTGAAAATATCCTCGTTCCTGTTGATTTTTCTGAACAATCTGCAAATGCAACAATTGTTGCTTCTCAAATCGCGAAAAAAACAGGAGGGAGTGTTACATCACAACACATATATGAATACAAAGCTCAATTTTTCCCCTACCTGATGTCAGAAGATGAGATGAAAAGAGTAGATCAAAAAGTGGAAGAGAAAAAAAATACATTTTTGGATAACTTCACAATTCCGGATAATGTCGAAGTATCATTGAGCCGTCATAACAAAGGAAAACTGGCAGATACCGTTTATGAAAAAGTCTTGAGCACTAAAGCAGATATCATCATTGTTGCTTCTAAGGCAAAAAGATTTTCTGCTCTGATTCGTCATGATTTTACAGACAAAATGGTCAATTATGCGTTCGGTGTGCCCCTACTATTGCTCAGAAATCAAAAAAGATATCAGCAATATTTAGACAATCTTTTTACAGATTAACTGGTCTATTGGCATATCTTGATTATGCCGGTTTTGTTCCCGAATTTCAATAGTTCATCTTGAATCGGTCTAATCACCAACATAAATATATGCTTATCACTCTCACTTATACCGGTTAGAAAAAGTAGCCTTTCTACCGGACGATTCGTAAATTTAAAACAGACTTATATCCCTGTTTTTTTAGATTATATTAGGATAAAGTACTCTTAATTCATTAACTAAACATAAACCTTATGAAACAGCTAATCAAAGTGGGTTTACTGGCATTATCCATGCTTTTTATGGCTTCACAAGCCATGGCTCAGGGTACCAGTATCGGAATTAAAGGCGGTGCAACTCTCTATCAGGGAGTGATTGAGTTTATGGGTGTCGAAGAGACTACCGATGCTTCTTTCTCTTTTGGCGGCGGTCTCTTTATTGAGATGCCGATGAACCGATTCGTATCGATTCAACCGGAAGTGCTATTCCTGATGAAAGCCGCTGAAGATGATGCCGTGTTTGGCATGTCAGGTACATTTACAAATACTTTCTCTTACATCGATGTGCCACTTCTACTCAGATTTAATATCGATGTTCTTGATGGCATGACTCCCTATGTACTGGGCGGACCTTACGCCGGTTATCTCCTCAAGGCTGAGTTGGAGCAAGGTGGAAACAAAGAGGATATCACTGACGATTTTAAATCAATCAACTTTGGAGCAAAGGTTGGCGGCGGACTCAAACTGGGTGCACTCTCTATAGAGGTTATGTATGATATGGGACTTATGAATATTCTGGACGAAGATGAAGGAGGTAACATTTCTGTCAAACAGAATGGACTTACAATGATGCTTGGTATTTCGTTCTAAAATTTATCTCTTTAAAACGTCATCCTGATTTGCATCTGGATGACGTTCTTCTCTGCATTTTGCGTTCTGCCTTCTCCCGGTTTACCGATGACCCGGTACGTTTGACAGGCAAAGTGTATGTCCTCTTCAGACTGATACCTCTCAAGGAAATCTTCCCGGATAATCATAATAGTTTTACACCATTTTCCGGGATCGAACAGATGACGAAGAGGTAACTTCACACCCAATCCAGAAAAATTCAAGCCCGCTATTTTACTTTTAATCTCTATTTATTCTCTATTACCTCCTCCAGTTCACTCCCGCTAATTCCAAGCTTCACTTCCATCTCTTCCAACGTGATATTTTTCGTTTCAGGCATCAATTTCCATACAAAAATCAGCTGCAGGAACATCATCAAAGCGAAGAATGCAAAAATAGGCCCGCCTCCAAATATGCTCTCGATATAGACAAAATTACCCGCAATCAGTGCCGCAAAGATCCAATGGGTACTTGATCCGAGTGAATTTCCGTATGATCGCACGGAATTCGGGAATATTTCTGAAATAAAGACCCATATCACTGCACCCTGACCAATTGCATGTGACGCGATAAAGACAAAAATCAATATCGGAATGGTATATCCTACAAATGTCTGTGTAAAGAACGCATAGGCAATGGATGTGAGTGAGATCAGGTATCCGAATGAACAGATATACATCAGGAACCGCCGTCCGAAACGGTCGATCAGGATGAGCCCCAACATCGTGAATATCAGGTTCACAACACCAACACCGACCGTTGATAGGAGTGCTGTTTCCGCACCGAGGCCGGTCAGCTCAAAGATACGCGGCGCAAAATAGATAATCGCGTTGATTCCCGAAACCTGGTTAAAGAATGCAAACAGAAACGCCAGCAGAATCGGAAACTTGTACCGCTTGGAAAAAAAGTCGCGAAGTGGTGTTGTTTTCCCGGGGTTCAGATCACTCGCCTGAATTGCTTTCAGTGATTCATCCACTTTCGCGGGATCGATGACCCTCAAAATCTCCTTCGCCTCTTCTATTCTGTTCTTGGCAATCACCAGCCATCTGGGACTTTCAGGAATGGTAAACACCATCACCAGAAATAACGTAGCAGGAATCACTTCTACCCCAAGCATCCATCTCCATGACTCAATATTATCCGTACCGATCAGATAGTTCGAGAAAAAGGCGATCATAATTCCCAGAACGATATTAAACTGAAAGAGTGCGGTTAGCTTCCCCCTCTTGTGAGCCGGTGCTATTTCTGATATATACATCGGAGCCACAACAGATGATGCACCGATACTGAGCCCTCCGATAAACCTGGCAATCATCAGGGTATATACTTCAGGCGCCAGTGCTGAACCGATCGCAGACACCAAAAAGAGAGCTGCAATCCAGATGAGTGAGAGCCGCCGGCCCAATCGTTGCGCCGGTATACCGCCAAAGAGTGCGCCGATAATGGTTCCGTAAAGTGCCATGGCAACCGTCTGGCCAATCATGATATCACTCAGTCCCCACATGATCTGGATATTCTGTTCACCGCCGGAAATCACCGCTGTATCAAAACCAAAAAGAAATCCGCCCAAAGCGGAGGTAATCGCCCACAAAAAGATCTTATGTTTTTTCATCATAACGAAAGGTTCGATGTTAGTTTATTGATTCATTCTAAGTAATAGTTAAAGTTCTTATTCGGTCAAGTGAGCCTGATTTGTCTAATGATAAACTCATTCAACTACCAGATTGAGTTTAATTCCCAAAAATCAAGCTTCACAATGGATCCGCTCCCCCCCTCAGTGAAAAACAGGATCTCCCCGCTGTCCGGGTCCGGAAATATGCGGTTTGTAATGACTGCCTCACCATCATTCACAAAAACCTCAATGGACGACCAATCAACAAACAGGTGGAGCTTTACTTTACCATCAAT
>SKZL01000064.1 GCA_007127395.1 Balneolaceae bacterium | reverse complement strand
TTTTACAGGGGATTCAAAGTCATTCTAACTGAATGAGTTGTTGATAAAATTGTACTGTCAGGGTAATTTGTTTATAGATGGTATCTAACCTGTACAGGGGATTTTTTAAACACTAATTTGAAACAAGAATGAACCCATCGATACGAATACCTATATCAGTGCTGTCTGTTTTGTTTATGGCAGCACTATTATCAGGGGCTGCAGTTAACCCCTTCCATGAAACGGATGAACATTCAAGCGATCAAAACAATCAGGACAGATTTGGTTTTACGACTGAGAAACTGGATCGTGAAGAGTGGCGTATCCAACCCTGGAAGAAAGATCCCCGATACTGGCAGTACAAGGGTGAACCGGTTCTGTTGCTTGGAGGTAGCGATCAGGATAACCTGTTCAACCATCCTAATATCGGTTCTGTCGGAATAGAAGCACATCTGGATTTGCTGGTATCGGCTGGAGGTAATTATATTCGCAATACCATGTCGAGCCGTGACAGGCTCGATCCGGAAAGTGATCTTTATAACGACATCAACAGATACCCATTTCACTTTGATGAAGATACAGGCCTCTATGATCTGGACCGGTGGGATGAAACCTATTGGGAGTTATTCAGAGATCTATTACGAATGACTGCAGAAAGGGATATTATTGTTCAGATTGAAATCTGGGATCGGTGGGATTACGGTGAAGTTTGGGGCGGAGCTTACTCGGCAGAGGCTTGGTCGGCTCATCCGTTCAATCCGAAGAACAACATGAATTACAGCGAAGAGAACACCAATCTATTCGAAGAGAGATGGGAAAATTATCCGATTTTTCGTACGATACCTGAACTTGATGACGCTCCGGTCGTCCTCGCATATCAGGAGGCATTTGTTGAAAAATTGCTTGAGTTGACATTCGAATACGGACACATTCTCTATTGTATCAGTAACGAAAGTACGGCTACGGAAGAGTGGAGCCGGTATTGGGCATATTTTATTCACAGAAAAGCTAAGGAAGCAGATGTGAAGATTGAACTCACAGAGATGTGGAATGAACACGATTTGACACATCCAATGCATCTGCGGACATTTAACCATCCGGATCTCTACTATTTTGTGGATACCTCTCAAAATAATCTTCGTGATGGTCAGATTCATTGGGATAATATGCATGCTGCACGACAGATGGTGGCTGATCCACCGCGACCGATGAACAACAACAAAGTTTACGGCGGTTCAGCACTGGGAGGCGGGATTGCAGAGGGAACCAATAAATTTTGGAGAAATATTTTGGGAGGTGTGGCTACTTCCCGATTTCACCGGCCGGGCCCGAGAGATGGATTTTTCAGTATTGGGTTGAATGAGCTGGCACAAACTCAAATCCGAAGCGCACGGATGTTTCAGGAGAAATTTGATGTATTCCGTGCAGAACCGGATGTTAAAAGCGAAATGCTAAGCTATCGAGATGAGAATGAAGCTTACCTTGCTTATACCCCTGGCGAACAATATGCCGTCTTTTTTCCTGATGGAGGATCGGTTAGATTACAGACAAATATATCGGAAGTGAAGTCCGTGGAGTGGCTGGAGATAGACAAAAGCCGTTGGTCCTCCGGAGAGATTAAAATTGTAAATGATGCATTACTGCTTGAACCCCCCGGAAATGGCCAATGGATCGCATTGATTAAGTAGTATTTTAAAAAATAAGAGAATATTCATTCAAAAGAACTGCATACTGCCCGATGAGTGACTCAAAAGGGCAGTAGTGTTTTTTGAAAATCGAAATTTTAAACAAAGTGGGATCATGGAAAAGATAAATGTTGGAGTTGTTGGTGTTGGATTTATTGGAGTTGCACATATTGAAGCATTACGCCGTTTAAATAATGTTGAAGTCACGGCTATCATGGATCAAGATGATGAGATTGAGAAGAAAGCCGGGCAACTTGGAGTCGATAAATGGTTCAGTGATTACGGAAAACTTCTTCAGGATTCTGATATTGATTCTGTTCACATTTGTACGCCCAACTATCTGCATTATGAAATGACAAAAGAGGCCCTTCTTGCCGGTAAACATGTAGTTTGTGAAAAACCACTGACCACAAATGTGAGCGAGTCTGAAGAGTTGGTTGAGCTTGCTGAGAAAAAAGGAGTGATTAACGCAGTAAATTTCAATATTCGTTTCTATCCGTTAATGCATGAGCTGAACGCTGCTATTCAAAAAGGTGAGATGGGTGAGATTTATTCAGTTCATGGATCCTATCTGCAGGATTGGCTTTTTCACGCAACAGACTACAACTGGAGACTTGAGAAGGCACTTTCCGGTGATTCAAGGGCAGTAGCGGATATCGGTTCACACTGGATGGATTTAACTGAGTTTGTGACAGGGCTTCAGATAACAGAAGTTTTCGCAGATTTTGCCACTTTTCATAAAATCAGGAAAAAGCCACTGAAACCGGTTGAAACATATGCCGGTAAATTACTCAAACCCGAAGATTACAAAGATATTCCGATCGATACGGAAGATTTTGCTTCTATTCTGTTTCGATTTGAAAACGGGGCAAGAGGATCATTGACAGTAAGCCAGGTCTTTGCAGGCAGAAAAAATCGAATCACACTTGAAGTGGCCGGTTCCAAAAAGTCGGCGGCCTGGAACTCAGAAAGTCCTAATGAAATATGGTTTGGTAATCGTGATACGAGTAATGAATCACTTTTGAGAGATCCGTCCATCATGCACCCGGAGAGCAGGGATATTGTATCGTTCCCGGGAGGTCATAATGAAGGTTTTCCGGATACAATGAAACAGCACTTTTCGAAGATCTATGCCAGAATAGGTGACAGGAATCTTCCGGAAAATTATCCTACTTTCAAGGCAGGGCTCAGGGAGATAATATTATGTGACAAGATCATTGAAAGTCAGAAACAAGAAAAATGGATTAAAATCTAAGACTAAAGGAGTACATTATGAATATGAAACTAGGATTTGTATCTGCCATATTACCGGAACTCAGTTATGAAGAGGTTGTGGATCATGCCGCCTTTTGTGGTTACAGCTGTATAGAGGTCTGTTGCTGGCCTGTCGGTAAAGCAGAGAGAAGATATGCAGGGGTTACACATATCGATATCGACACCCTGGATGAATCAAAAAAGAGGGAAATTCTAAACTACACAGATAAAAAAGGGCTGGAAATATCTGCGCTTGGATATTATCCAAATCCCCTCGATCCGGATCCTGAAAAGAGAGACGTTTATCTCACTCACATAAAAAAATTGATAGATGCATCTCAATTACTTGGGATTAACAAAATAAATACATTCATCGGCCGCGATAAGAACAGATCAGTAGATGAGAATTTTGAAATATTCAGTGATGTCTGGAAACCGCTGGTGAAATATGCAGAATCCAAAAAAGTAAAGATCGGCATTGAAAATTGTCCGATGATATTTACAGCCGATGAATGGCCGGGCGGAAATAATCTGGCTTCAAGCCCTGCGATATGGCGACGGATGTTTCGTGAAATTGAAAGTGACTATTTCGGCCTGAATTATGACCCCTCACATCTTCTTTGGATGCAGATGGATTATCTGAAACCAATCTATGAGTTCCGCGATAAACTCTTTCACATTCACTTAAAAGATGCGAAAGTACACCGGGATAAACTGGACGATGTCAGTATTCTGGCAGCCCCGCTTGATTTCCACACTCCGAAACTGGTTGGCCTTGGGGATGTTGACTGGGGCGCTTTTATCTCTGCACTGCATGATGTAAAATATGAAGGGGCTCTTTGCATTGAGGTTGAAGATAAAGCATTTGAGCAAACACTCGAGGACCGCAAATACTCGTTGGAACTCTGCAAGAGATATCTGGATCAGTATATATAGTCGATTCTAATGGCTTGAATCATCGAATTGTACATTGATATTGTCAGGGTAGATCGGGATCTCAAGGTATATTTATGAGTTACGTAAACAGAAACGATTTTAAATCCTGATAACAATGTCCTTGAACAGAAGATCACTAAATAAAAGATACTTTTGGCTATTAGCATTAATTTTGCTGTTTGGATCTGATGCCATTTTTCAAATCACAACGGCATCTGATCGTGATATTGCCGAAAGATCAGAACTAAAACCGTTGATCACAGATGTAGTTTTGGATAGTGTTGATGCCATTCAACCCTATCACAATAATCCGTGGTACTGGCAATACAAGGGTGCACCGGTGATGCTTTTGGGAGCAAGCGACCGTGACAATCTCTGGCAATGGACCGGTGAACAACTGACAAATCACCTGGATCTGCTGCAGTCTGTTGGCGGCAACTATGTGAGGAATACCATGAGCGATCGGAATGAGGGGGATACTTTTGCCGCAAAACGTCTGGAGAATGGCCTTTATGATATAGAGCAGTGGAATGAAGAGTATTGGGACAAACTGCGGTTTTTTCTGGAAGAGACGTACAAGCGGGATATCATTGTACAGCTCACACTTTGGGACTGGTTTGACCTCTCGGGGGATGACGTATATGGTCGTTTTGCTATTCATCCGCTGAATCCGGAGAATAACATCAATTGGGAGCCGGGAACCATCGAAAATGCCTGGGATTATTACGGCAGATCGATCCATCAAAACAATCAACCGGTATTGGATTATCAACACCGTTTTATTGGAAAACTGATATCGATTACATCGCAATATGGTCATGTGTTATATAATCTGGGGAACGAGAGTCAGCTCGACGAACGCTGGGATACCCACTGGGCATCATTTATTAAGGAAACAGCTAAAGAGTATGGGAGAGATATCCATGTAACATCGATGCTGTTTGCCCCCGATGCTTCTGTACGCAGGGTGATGAGCAGCAGGGATCTCTATACGTTTATTGATGTCTCTCAAAACAACCAGGATGCTTTGGGACCGGTCGGGAAAAAACATTGGGAGAATCTTGTATTCTGGCGGAAAATGATTGCTATGAATAATGAAGGGCCAATGCCGATCAATAATGAAAAAGTGTATGGGAACGGTGTTGGCACCAATACGGCAGCAGGAACAGAGAAGGAGGCGGTAGAGCGTTTCTGGAGAAATATCTTTGGTGGAGCCGCATCCACACGGTTTCATCGTCCGGCTCACAGGGGAGGCGATTTTTACTGGGGTATAGGTTTGTCAGAACGTGCTCAGCAGACACTCAGGGCTGTAAATATGTTCCTGGATGAATTCGACCTTTTCAATGCTGAACCTTATGAAAACTGTGAAACCGTGGGTAACTCTGTGGACTCCTACTGTATGGCGATTATGGGCAAACAGTATGCAATCTACTTTCCGGGCGGACGTGCGACCGTTCACCTTGATCCGTGGGTTCATGCAGAAAAAGTTTCAGTAAAATGGCTGGATGTCGCTTCTCTTTCATGGAGTGATGAGGTGATCATGGAGCCAAAATGGGATCAGTTTGACGGTACCGACTGGTGGGGCCCACAGCGAATCATCACGCTTGCACCCAACAATCACAGATCGTATGTGGCACTGATAACGGTTGTGGATTGAGAAGTTATCTACACGGATGAAAATCAATAGAAGCTTTACAAAACCTTAAAACAGTGCCATTTCAACGTTCTTGATTCTCCTGACAGATTTCGGGATTGGGAAAGGTGAAGTATCTCTGTGTTTTACAAGGTCACCATCAATGGTTATATAAAAAGGCAATCTTAATTTTTGCCTTGATAAAGAATGGGCTGAAGAAGTTTGGTACATTGGTGGTATAGGGGTAGGATTCAAAATTTTGAAGGCCATGCCAATGAAACGACATATTGAGAAATGAATAAAATCCGGTTCCTCAATACGCATTCAGAAATAAATTAAACTAAATTCATAAAATAGACATAAAGAGATCAAATGAATCCAAAAGTAAAAGAACTTGCCAAAATGATAGATCACTCTATTCTTCATCCGACTTTAACCGATGAAGACTTGCGGAGAGAGTGTGAAGTAGCTAAAAAATACGATACCGCCTCGGTTTGTGTAAAACCATACGCCGTGAAACAGGCCGTTGAGTTGTTGAAAGGATCCAACGTACTGGTGGGTTGTGTTATTGGATTTCCGGCCGGAAATTCATCCATTGATGTAAAGGTGTTTGAGACTGAGAAAGCGTGTCTGGATGGAGCCGTGGAGATAGATATGGTGATCAACATCGGAAAAGCCCTGCAGGGTGACTGGAACTACATTAAAGAGGAGATCCGGAGTGTGACGGAGGTATCTCATAAACATAACGCAATCGTTAAAGTAATCTTTGAAACGGATTTTGTGACGCAAACAGAGGATAAAATCAAGCTGTGTGAAATCTGTACAGAGGTTGGTGCCGATTATGTAAAAACCTCATCCGGTTTTGGATTTGTAAAGCAGACGGACGGCTCCTATAACTATACCGGTGCTACCCTCGATGACCTGAAATTGATGAGAAAACATTCCGGCCCGAATGTAAAGGTAAAAGCGGCAGGCGGTGTTCGAACACTGGAAGATCTGATCAAGGTAAAAGAGGCCGGTGCTACCCGTTCGGGCGCAACAGCAACCATTCAAATGCTGGATGCCGCTATGGAGAGATTCGGGGAATGAATGATAAAAGTGTTGGGTATATCTGCATTTTATCATGACTCAGCGGCCGCACTGGTTGTTGACGGTAAAATCGTTGCAGCCGCTCAGGAAGAGCGTTTT
>SKZL01000009.1 GCA_007127395.1 Balneolaceae bacterium | reverse complement strand
TATTTAAGCGTTTTTAACAAATTTCCGGATGACTCTGCCCTGCGGATCACTTCATCATCCAGAGGTGAACCACCCTTCGACGCCAGTCCCATCGACCACATCCCGGCAGGATAGAGTGGTATGAAACTGAGATACATTTTGGCTACCGGGAAAAGTTCATCCAGTGCATTAAACACCTTCTTCATACTTGGATAATAGGACTCTACCCACGGACTTTCGGTCTGTGTTGAAATGATCCCATCATCCGACAATGCATCCTTGCAATAGGTATAAAAGTCTTTGGTAAACAGACCTTCTGCCGGGCCAACCGGGTCTGAGCCATCAATAATAATTACATCGTATGGATCCTTCACACTCTTTATGAACGCAATTCCATCTTCATACAACACATTCAGTTTTGGGTTTTCAAAATCACCAACACCCGGCAAGTGCAATTTGGACGCATCCACAACCGTCTTGTCGATCTCAACCATATCCACCTGCTTCACGCTCGGATGCTTCATCACCTCTCGAGCCGTTCCGCCATCACCTCCACCGATAATTAGTACTCGTTCCGGGTTCGGATGGGTAAATAAGGGAACATGAGCCAACATCTCATGATAGACAAATTCATCCTTTTCACTCAGCATCACCATCCCATCGATAGTCATGAGGTTACCCCATGTGTCGGTTTCATAAACCTCCACAAGCTGATATTCTGATTGTTCTGAGAATAGAAGTTTCTTCAGACCGACAGTAAGGCCGGTCATTTGATTGTAGTATTCGTTGTAGCTTAAAGGCATGGGATTATGATCTCAGAATGTTGAATATTGAATGATGATTTGAGAAGTGGTTCAAGGTTCAAGGCACAGGGTTCAAGGCACAGGGTTCAGGGCACAGGGTTCGGGGTTCGGGGTTCGGGGTTCAAGTTAAAGGGGTGTCCATCTCTGATTTAGCTTGACCGTTTGTTTGCATTATTAGTTCAAGTTAAAGGTACAAGGTTCAAGGTTCAAGGCTGAAGGTTAAAGGCTCAGGGTTAATTAATGGTCATCCTGATGGCTATCAGGATCTCAAAACCACGGAGTAATGCAAAGTCTATAGCTTCTAATTAACTCATAAATATTGAGATCCCTATCCCGATCCCGACATTGGTCGGGACGGGACTGTCGCTGCGCTCCAGCCTGCACCTTGCACCTTGCAACACTTCACAGATCATTATTCGATATTCTAAGATCTGACTTCAAAGAATGCTTCAGCATTCTGCCTACCTATACCATAAAACCGCAGCAGCAAAAACCGCTCCGCATCGCTCCACTTTGTGCTCGATTCCAATCGATTTAATCTCTTTCAGTTTACGATTTCTATATTCAAAACCGTCAATAACCATCTGCCTCACAATCTCCTCCACATTACTTAGCTGCGCATGATCCTCAAACTCCATGATCACTCCGGGTTCCCGATCATCTTCCGGAATGCCTACAGCTATTGCAGCAGAGATCAATCTTCCCGGTGTTGTACTATCAATGCTTGCATAAGCCAAAGGAATCAATCCTCCTTTTGGCAACACAAGATCCGTCACTTCCGTTTGAAGAGCGGCAGGTGGCAGGATACTACTCATTCGCATTAGGTTTGTATCGCCTACTCCAGCCTCAAGCAGAGCGTTGTCAAAAGCATTTAGTCTGGTTCGTCCTTCCGCAGCACCCTTTACGAGACAATAGATATTGGGAGTTTGTACCATCATATTTATTTCAATTCTTTGAGTGAATATTCTTTTTGTGCTCAATCGTTAACAGTATAGTTTTGATTACTACAAAAAAGCCGCTTAAGACTTAATTCGATTGATATTCAGAACTCGGCTTGAAGAGCAGTTTCTGTCCTTCCGGCACTTTAAACATTCCACGCTTCATCTCCATACTGGAGACATTCTGTGAAACAAAGTTTTCTTTCAGGCACTCTTGTATGACCCATGGATCAATTGTTTCACCGCAAGTGAAAATATCTACTGCAGCGTAATTGTATTCGGGCCATGTATGAATGGCGATATGAGATTCAGCAATAACTACCACACCACTGACTCCATAGGGACTAAATTTGTGGAAGTTATGTGAGATTAGTGTTGCCTGGGATGCTTTAGCAGCCTGAATAAGCGCTGTTTCAACAAAGCTTACATCATTGATTTTTGACTGATCACAGTCATAATATTCTACAAGTATCTGTCTGCCGAGTGCTTCCATTATTTTTTATGCCCTATGAGATTATGCTGTAAAGCTAAGTTTTTGTTAAAAATGTTTGAACTAATTGTCGTTTCATCCTGTCCATACTGTCCGTAGGTTTTTTTATGTTAGCGATCTCCCAAATTAAAAAAATTTAAATGAATGAGATTGTTCATTGTGACACTTATATTCAATCACTTTCCAACAAATTACAAACATATAAATCCTTGTTTAGACGGTCGATCATCTGCTTAAGAATTTTTAAAATCACGATTTTCTCAAAGACAGACAAATTACACAGAAATTATTAAAAAATGATAGCCCCACCGAAAAAAAATTCACGTGATAACGCGCTTCAGACCTACAGGCATTTGCTTTTACCTCGTTTGATTGAAAAACGTATGCTATCACTTCTGAGACAGAACAAAATCGGTAAATGGTTCTCCGGAATCGGACAGGAGGCGATCGCTGTCGGCACTACTCTCAGTCTGTCAGAAAATGATTATATCCTGCCGATGCACCGCAATCTGGGGGTTTTTACGACACGTAATGTGCCACTTTACCCCCTCTTCTGCCAGCTTTTTGGCAGGGAAGATGGTTTTACGGGTGGCCGCGACCGATCATTCCATTTTGGTATTGAAGAACACAAAATATTTGGCATGATTTCACATCTGGCTGCAACAATGCCTGTTGCAAACGGTATTGCACTCGGTTTCCGGCTTAAAGGTAGCGATCAGGTTGCCGTCAGTTTTTGTGGTGACGGTGCAACGAGTGAGGGTGACTTTCACGAGGCTCTCAACCTGGCTGCTGTTTGGAAATTGCCTGTTATCTTCATCATTGAAAACAACGGATATGGCCTTTCTACACCGACAGCTGAACAATATGCCTGTAGAGATCTGGCTGATCGTGCCTCCGGATATGGAATGGAGGGCATGGTCATTGATGGCAACGATTTTTTTGCTGTTTCAGAAGCTGTATCGAAAGCCCGTCAACTTGCATTGAATGGCTCACCGGTTCTGATAGAGGCCAAAACATTCCGAATGAGAGGGCATGAAGAGGCATCGGGTACTTTTTATGTCCCTGAATCAGAGTATAAAAAATGGAAACCGAAGGATCCTATATTCCGCTTTGAGGAGTGGATGATCTCTGAAAAGATGTTTAACAGCAGAGAGGAGTTTATGTCGATTTCCGACCCACTGAAACAATCTTTCAAATCAGATCTGGAAAAAGCCCTTCAGGCACCTGAGCCGCAGTTTGATGAACAACTGGAAAGAAAACGTGCATCACTTGCAACACAACCGGTTAAAATTGACAAAATCGCTGATAAGCATCCGGTAACAAGTGAAAAACGGATGATTGATGCTATACAACTGGCTCACCGGCAAGCATTTGATGAAGACGATTCTTTTCTTCTGCTGGGACAGGATATTGCAGAGTATGGCGGTGTTTTCAAAGTCTCTGAAGGTTTTGTAGAGCGCTTTGGAAAGGAGAGAATACGTAACACACCGATCATCGAGTCAGGTGCCGTTGGCGCTGCGATTGGGTTAGCGATGAATGGATTTAAACCTGTTTTAGAGATGCAGTTTGCCGATTTCATCTCTTGTGGGTTCAATCAGATCGTCAATAACCTATCCAAAGGACACTATCGATGGATGCCAAACGTCAATGTAACCATCCGCGCTCCACACGGGGGTGGTGTGGGAGCCGGTCCGTTTCATTCACAATCACCTGAAAGCTGGTTTATGCAGTTCCCCGGACTGCGGGTGCTTGTCCCCTCCTCGGTTTCCGATGCACAAAATATGCTCTATACAGCACTTTTTGACCCGAACCCGGTTCTCTTTTTTGAACACAAAAAACTCTATCGCAGTATCCGGGAGATCACAAATGACCACTGTGAAATTGTGGATCTTGAAAAAGCATCTACCGTTAGAGAAGGGAGTGATCTGTCGATCATCACCTATGGAATGGGTGTTTACTGGGCGATGGAAATTGTAGATGAATATCAAAATGAGGGTGTAAATCTTGAGATACTCGACCTGCGCTCATTGGCGCCTATCGACTGGGAGAGTATTATCAAAACGGTTCAAAAAACCGGGCGTGTATTGTTACTGGAAGAACCATCAGAAGTGCTGGGGCCCATGAGTGAAATCTCTGCAGGCATCTCGGAAAAAGCTTTTAAATATCTGGATGCACCGGTCATACGCTGCTCATCCATACACACCCCTATTCCTTTCAACAAAGAGCTCGAGAAAGGGTATCTTGCCAGCTACAGGCTGAAAGAGAAACTTAATCAACTGATTCAATATTGAACAATTTAATATTTGCCACTTAAATCAATAATATACTAACTCTTATGAAACGTTTTAACCTGTACAAATATATTATCATCCCGCTGCTTTTTACTGCATGTTCAATGTCACAGGAAACGGATTTTCTCCGAGACTTTGACCCTGTGAATGAAGATGGGACCGTAAATATTGTTATCGAAATACCTGCCGGTGATAATCAAAAATGGGAAGTTGACAAAGAGAGTGGAGCCCTGAATTGGGAAGTGGTTGGAGACTCTCTCAGAGTTATTTCATACCTGCCCTATCCGGCAAATTATGGGATGGTTCCGAGAACCTTTTTGCCGTATGAGTCAGGAGGTGATAATGATCCAATGGATATTTTCTTACTGGGCCCGGCTAAAGAGAGAGGCACCGTTGTGCCCGGAAGAGTTATCGGCGTCTTAAAAATGCTGGATCGCGGTGAGCAGGATGATAAACTGATTGCCGTAGATCTGGATAGTTGGTTTGGCGGTGTTTACTCAATAGATGACCTTGAGTCTCATTTTCCCGGTGTAATCAAAATTCTTTCTGTTTGGATGGAAAATTATAAGGGTAAGGATATTGTAAACATTGAGGGAGTATTGGGGCCTGAAACTGCAGAAGCTCTACTGGAAGAATCAATACGCTCTTACCAAAATATTCAAGTAAAATAGATCCAGTGATTTTCGAAAGTATCTTATTGGTTTTAAACTCATTTTAACTGCACAACCCAACATTTTCCAATGGCACCAATTTGTATTCACTTAGACTACTGTTCTGCTATTTTATCATATCTATAGAGAACCGGGATAATACCTTTAGACTCACTTAAAGTAAAATAAGATTCACCGGTTTTGGTCCACGCTATAGCTTCACCTTGTACTTCTGGAAGGTATGGAAGCATTACAGGCGGTCTCATCAACGCACTCTCTACTTTTTCGTTATCATTACGAACCCAATTATATACCCTCTCTTTGGTCTTGATGGTTATATTTTGACCATCAGCAGAAATGTCACCCGCAGTTGCACCCGTAAATGGCAAATAACCCAATATCTTAATCTCAAATATATCCTGTGTATTCTGTGGATAGGATGCGACATAGACAACTGTCGGGAAATCACTTTTAGAAACAACATATATATCTTTCGTCCATGGGTCAATCATTACAGTCTCAGCGTCTTTTTTTCCGTCAGGATATCGAAAACGAATAACATCCTCACCATCAATCCACTGTATCCTGACTTCCGGATCGATTAAATCAGGTTCTCTGAATCTGTAAATTGATTTAACATCATATATCATGTCATTATCTCCAATGTCTGCTATATAAAGATAATTTATCCCTGTTTCCGGTCCCGGACCGATCGCCATATCTTCCCAATCTCTGTTTCCTGTATTTCGTATGCGAAAAGTTGCTGCATCAGAGCCATCAGGCCCGATTAAAAAAATTCTGTTGTGGTCGCTACTGTCATTATGTGTCCATAAATGATTCTTGAATGATCGGCTGACCGCAAGTCCTGACGCTTCGGAAATTTGCCTATTTTCAATTTCACCGAGAGCAACAGGCCCCACATATCCGGAATCAACAGAAAGTTCATTCATGGAATAGGATGCTTCGAAGGGAACTTCATCTGGTTCAGATATGGCATTATCTGAGCATGAAATGAGACTAACAAGTAATAATCCTAACCTGAGAATAAATTTCATAATAAAAAAAAGCGGACTTTATAAGCCCGCTTTTTATCGATCCATATTTAATTTATACTTATCAGTTTTGTGTCAAACCGGGCCCACTGGTTGGATATGCACCCAAATCAACACTTGGCTGCATGATGGTTGGAGCAGCATCACCTGTTAATGTGAATTCAACAGATACAGGAGAGAAATCTGTAGTACCTGCACCGATAGCCGGTGAACCATTCTGAAGCCTGAAGTTCCACGGCCCTGCAATATTCATCTCCAGGGGCTGTGTTTCACCTGCATTGTAATCATCCATTGTGTACAAGTCTATATTGTAATCCACAAAGAGAGGGTTATTATCTCCGGGTCCATCAAATATATTGTTATCTCCAAGTACTTCAAGCGTTGACCCTTCCGAATCTGTTGGAACAAACTCATCAGCAAGCTCCTCGTGCGTTGCATAATAAAGGTTATAATCAATGTTGATGTTGCTCAGATCAGAATCATCAAG
>SKZL01000147.1 GCA_007127395.1 Balneolaceae bacterium | reverse complement strand
TTAATACTGATGTGAATTCTTTTCGACTCCCCATTCTCACTATTCAATTCATACAAGTTGCCTCCTGCAGCATAAATTATGCTGTATCCATGGCCATTTGCCCACAATATATCCCATCTGTTTTTATCTGTCAGACGTTCAATAGTTCCATCATCCGGATTGTAACGATGAATATTGAGTCGTTTATCATGGCGATCGGATATAAAATAGACCTGATCTCCCAGCCAAAACGGCTGGATGTCGTTCACTCTTTCTCCCGGTATTTCGACAATCTGATTTTCAGCCGGATCAAATATTTTTACGCTAGGCGTGGTGCCGCCCCGGTACCCCCTCCATCCTGCAGAACCACCGTATAGTCCGTTATATGCCGGGCCAAAATCGATGTAGGCCAGTTTTGAACCGTCATCATTCCATTGGCCTCTGAAAAATCGTGCTTCCATCTGTTTTACCGGCGCACCACCATCCACAGAGACATGATAGAACTGTGCTGAACGGCCATGATCGCTTTCACGACCGGATACAAAAGCCACCTCCCGTCCATCACTGCTCCATCCTGTAACAATGTCATTGCCGGGATGCCAGGTCAGGCGCTCTGGCTGTCCGCCATCCACCGAGATAATATAGACATCCGTATTACCTTCATAGTTAGCTGAAAACGCAATCATTGATCCGTCAGGAGAGAAAAAAGGATTGTTCTCCTCAGCCGGACTCGATGTGAGCCTTAATGGATTTGACCCGTCCCTGTCTACACGCCACAGATCTCCTGCATACACAAATACGATGTGATGCTCTGATACTGTAGGCTGACGTAATAAAGAAGTATAATTTTCATTCTGTTCCGATTCGGTTGTTTCTAAATCACTCGAAACCTCGGTGGCATGGCCTGTGAAGCTTAAGAACAGAATGGCGAGAAGTGCTAATAAATATCGTTTTGCCATAATATTTTCTGATTTTGTTGAGTGGAATATCTTAAACGAAGATATAAAATTTAATGTTTAATGATATCGATTTAATTATCTCACCCGTGATGATCATCTGAATTCTGCGTATTTTCACACCCTGTAAAACTTGCAATCCATTTTTTAACGATTCTTCTTAACCGAAGTGGTTCTAAACGAAACCTATGTCACTAAAAAAAGCATTTCAATTCAAAGACCGGCTCATTAAAGGCATTGAAACGGAAGGCCGTTTTAAGATCAGTGTAGTTAAAACCACGGAAGTAGTCCGAACAGCAGTTAAAAACCACAGCTTATCCATGCTCAATACGGTACTTTTGGGCCGGGCTCTCACGGCATCCATGCTCCTTGCTTCTGAATTGAAAGGTGAAGAGCGAATCAAGCTGCAGTTGGAGGGCAGCGGACCGGTTGGTTTGATCAGTACTGAAGCTAACCGTGTCGGTGAAGTTCGAGGTTATGTACAGAACCCACTCGCAGAGCTCGATTATAAAGATAGCTCGGTATCCATTGGTGAGGGAATCGGTATTGGTCTGCTCACCGTCTCAAAGATTTTATATAATGAAGCTGAACCGCGGACCAGCACCATTGAAATCATCAAGGGTGATATCACCGCTGATGTCGCACACTTTTTAGCGCAATCAGAGCAGGTTCTTTCGGCTGTATTGCTTGATGTAAGCCTGAAGGACAATGGAGAGGTGAACCAGGCAGGAGGTCTTTTAATCCAACGGCTTCCGGGTGCAACTGATGATGTAATGGAAGAGTTACATCATCATCTACTGAACCTTCCTGAGATATCTAAAATGCTTGAGGAGGATCAATACATCGATCAAATTATGCAAAAGGCAACAGAACCATACAAGATCAAAGAACTTGACCGTCAGCCGGTTCATTTCTTCTGCCGGTGTACTCCCGACAGGTTCAAGGATGCACTCTCACTATTGAATCTGAATGACCTTAAAGAGCTGAGTGGTGAAAATCAGGAGATGGTTTGCCACTTCTGCGGAACCAGGCATATGGTTACAAAACAGGAAGTGCAGATGATCATCGATTCGGCTCAGGCCCGATTAAACTAAGATCAATTCATATCGCAGGGTCGTAAAAAGTTATCTAAAATATCAAACAGCAAAAGAGGAGCCACAGCCGCACGATTCACTTGCATTCGGATTATCGAAAGTAAAACCACGAGCGTCCAGTCCATCCGGATAGTCGATCTGTATACCATCCAGATAGATAAGGTGTTTCGGATCGATGATAATCTCAAGATTCTGGCTTTTAAAAAGCTGATCTTCATCGGTACGAATATCGAAACCCAGTTTGTAACTCAGGCCTGAACAGCCTCCACCTTCAACAGCCACACGCAGGTAGAGATTATCATCCAGCTTCTCTTCATTCCGAATCCGGCCAATCTGTTTTGCCGCTCTGGGTGTTAATATAACCGGGTCTGCTACCCGTTCCTTTTTTGGTTCTGCAGCCTGAGACTCCTCATCATCAAAGTCATCAATGAGTGAAGAGATTACATCGTCCAGATTTTCATTTGCCATTGCCATGAGTGATCCGCAACATCTTTTATTTTGTTATTGAATTAGCGTACGTAAAATAGTCAGTTTCTGATCGGCGAAAAAGTTTTAATACTCCTGCACTTACCAGGTTCACCAGGATTCTGGATGCGCGATATGTAGTCACGTTAATCAGTTGAGAGTATTTTTGAACCGTTATTTCGCTGTATTCATTTAGGTAACGAAACAGCATCTGCTCGCGTTCTCCATATTCAAATGTGACCCCTTCATCCGATGATCTGTTCTTCAAAACTTCTACAAATTCATCACTTGCCAGAACACTTTCATCATTTTCCCGGATAAAAACCAATCTCTTCTTCTCCCCTTTCAGATAAACCGGTTTTATTTCTGCTTCATCCACATGGACAATCATCACATCATCCTGCCCGGCATGAATCAGTTCAATCCGTATCGGAACAGCAGGAACACACATTCCATAAGCCGCTTGATAGAGGACAAATTCCTCCTCAAAATAGGCACTAATTCCAGTAATATTCTTGAAATCATCCACACCAATCAGAATACGTCCGCCGTTTGAATTTGCGAATGCAGCAATTTCTCTCGCAATCTTCATGGGTGAAGGAGTTGTTTTTTTAAACTCCAGGTATTTGCCCTCTCCCGTCTGAATCAAATTGCGAAGATCTGACAGGCTCATATTTGAAACAATGATTTCACCGGTCGGGAGTACCATAGCAGTCCTGATTATTTATTTGGGGTTGGATTTTTGCAGTTGTTTGAAAATGAATAATCCGGTATTGTAAAGATTAAATCATGATTTCATCCTTGGCGTCACGGGTCATCAGTTCCTGTACTGCATCTCTGGGGTTCATATTATTGAAAAGTACATTGTAAACAGCCTCGGTAATAGGCATCTCAACATTGTTTTTTTTCGACCATTGATGAACCGATCTTGCGGTTTTAACACCTTCAGCAATCATGTTCATTCCGGAAGTCACTTCTTCCAACGTTTTTCCCTGACCAATGTTATAACCTACATATCGGTTTCTGCTGTGTGTACTTGTACAGGTTACAATCAGGTCTCCCATACCGGTGAGTCCGGAGAATGTATCTTGCGCTGCGCCCATGGTACTTCCCATGCGTTTCATTTCATGTAAACCTCTGGTCATCAGAGCCGCTTTGGCGTTATCACCCAGTTCAGCACCATCCACAATACCGGCTGCAATGGCCATAATGTTTTTCAGAGCCCCGCCAATCTCTGCACCCACGATATCCTGATTCAGATAGACTCTGAATCGGGGGGTCATAAATGTTTCCTGTATGATCCTGGAAACTCGCTTGGAATAGGCAGATGCCACAACAGTAGTTGGTTTAGACAGTGCCACTTCTTCAGCGTGGCTTGGTCCTGTCAAAATACCGATCTGATCCTCCAGAATAGCATTTTTGAGGACATTCACCAAAATTTGTGAAGGAGTTAGCAGTGTGTCCTCCTCAATCCCCTTTGATACCGTCACTAAAATTTCACTGCCTGTCAGAAGATCTTTTGTGACCTTTGCGACCTCTCTCAATGCATGAGTCGGAGTTGAAAAGAGGATCATTTCAGATTCCTTGATACACTCTTCAATCGAATAGTATGCATGAATATTTGAAGGAAGAACCAGTTCCGTCATGTAAGACGGATTTATTCTATTTTCAAGGATCCCTGTGACTACCTCCTCCTCTCTAGCCCAAATAGAGACATCATGTCCTTTACCTGCCAATAAATTGGCAAGTGCCGTACCAAAACTTCCTGCACCGATCACACCGATTTTCATTAGGGTTCCTTTTGATCCTGATTAATTTTTCCTGTTGCCGGTTTAAATGATCTTACTCTGTTCTCGTTCCCCTCGATCAGGCGTTTAATATTGCCTTTATGTTTGACAATAATCCCAATAGCCACAACGCTGCTAAAAAGTATAATACTGCCATCGATATCCCAATTGAACCCATACCTTAAAGTTAACTGAGAAAAGGGGTAGATCGCTGTAGATATAATTGATCCGAGTGAGACATAACGCGTGGTAATCATGACAATCAGGAAGACTGCCAGCGAAATACTGATTGATACCGGCTCTATTCCGTAAAGCATGCCGCATGCAGTTGCCGCTCCTTTACCGCCATTAAAATTTGCATAGATCGGAAACATATGCCCTATTACTGCAGCCACTCCTGCAAAGATGACAATCATTGCATCCACTTCCCAATTGGAATAGAGTTGAACAGGTCCGGTGCCAATATTCCAGGCAATCTGGCTTATGACAGTTGTACAGAGTAGCCCTTTCCCAAAATCAAACAGAAGAACAATAACCCCGGCCTTCCATCCCAAAATACGAAATGTGTTTGTTGCCCCTGAGTTGCCACTACCGTGCTTCCTGATATCCGTTTTGAAGAATATTTTTCCCATCCACAGGGATGCAGGAATTGCGCCAATCAGGTAGCTCAGTAAAACAACAATAATGATTGAGAACATAGGGATTAAATCCTATCAATGATGATTTGGGAAAAAATAAGTAAACAAATCTATAGTACCGGGTATTTGCGAATGAACTTACAGATGGCGTTCTGCATGATAAGAGGATCTTACCAAAGGGCCACTTTCTACATGTTCAAGCCCAAGCCTCTCACCGATCTCTTTGTATTCGTCAAATTGATCCGGATGAACCCATTCAACAACAGGATGATGCATCTTAGTTGGTTGCATATACTGGCCGATGGTAAGAACATCCACTTTATGGTCCACACAATGCTGCATAAGTTCTATCACCTCTTCACGGGTTTCACCGAGTCCAACCATAATACCGCTTTTAGTTCTTAAACCCTGCTCCTTACATCGAAGAAGGAGTTCCAGTGTACGCTCATATCTTGCTTGTGGACGCACATTCCGATAGAGTCTGGGTACCGTTTCCAGATTATGGCTTAAAACATCCGGAGGGGTGTCAATAACAATCTGAAGTGCCTCCCATACACCTCTAAAGTCGGGAATCAGGGATTCAATCGTGACGCCTTCAATTGTTTCTCGCAACACTTTATGGCACTCCGCAAATATTGGAGCTCCGCCATCCTTTCGTTCATCCCTGTTGACGGATGTAAGTACGACATGCTTTAATTTCATCTTTTTGGCAGCATCTGCGACTCTGCGCGGTTCATCCCAATCCAGACCTTGTACCGGCCGGCCTGTTTTGACAGCACAAAAAGAGCAGGAGCGTGTACAGACATCGCCCAATATCATAAATGTAGCTGTCCCCGCACCCCAGCATTCTCCCATATTTGGGCATCTGGCCTCAGAACAGACTGTATTCAGATTATTGTTCCTGATGGTATCAGCAACCTCTTTGAACTTCTGCCCGGAGGGCAATTTTACCCGTAACCAATCAGGGCGTCGCTCTGACGGGCTGTTCTTTTCAATAATGTCTAACTCTTTAATCATATCATCTGTATTAGCCGTATGGCCTTTTCATTTTGAATGGAGAAAGTACGAAATTTTATACTCTCATTCAGCCTTATAAAACTGTTTAACAAAGATCCTACTACAATAAATCAATGCTCTGTGACTTAGCCTTTTTAAACGAATCCCCCCTTCTAAATGAGGGGTTTCCGGATTTTTCGATCGGTTTCATCTGAAATAACTCTGTAAAATGGCAGATGAGCCTCTTCTTTACCTCATGCGTATCGATCATTTTGCCGGTACATTCTGATAGGCTGGTCACCTTTTTACCTGAAATCCCGCAAGGAATAATGTGATCAAAATAGGAGAGATCAGTGTTAACATTTAATGCAAAACCGTGCATGGTAACCCATCTTGAACAGCGGATGCCCATTGCACAAATCTTTTCATCATTCACCCACACACCGGTTAATCCTTCCACTCTTTCTGCCTTAACGTTATAGTCTGCACAGGTCCTGATTACGACCTCTTCCAAATATCTCAGGTATTTATGTATATCCCGGAAGTGTTCATCCAGGTCCAATATTGGATAGCCTACAATCTGTCCGGGCCCATGATAAGTAATATCTCCTCCACGGTCGATCTCAACATATTCAGCGTCAATTTGCGCCAGTTCGCTATATCCTTTCAGAAGGTTTGCTGAATTTCCACTTTTCCCTAAAGTGTAAACGTGCGGATGCTCTGTGAACAGGAGATATTCACTATGCTCATTTGGGGTAGAATTATCAGCACTCAATGCTCTTTTTTGGTCA
>SKZL01000193.1 GCA_007127395.1 Balneolaceae bacterium | reverse complement strand
ATAATGCTTCTAAGGCGACTTATAACCCTCTCATTACCGGTATAATAAGCCAATGCTTCTGTAGCAGCTTTTTGAACCAAAATATGTTCCTGATTCGAAGAGTACCGAATGAATCGTTCATCAGTACCGGATGCACCTGCTGTCAACCGGGCCATGGCACTCAAAATTTCCGCGAATACTTCAGGATGAGTTTCGATCTGCAGAAGATCAGTGAGTGCGAGTTGCAAGTCAGGGTTTCCCGTTACACCGGCAAGGCCTCTGGCTGCTTCAACTCTTGCGGAGACCTCGTCATCGTCCCTCAGTTGTGCAATCCAAAAAAGAGTTGGTTTTTCCTGGATCAGGTTAAGATCATCCCTCTCTTTCACACTTAATTTAACATACTCTACAGAGGGTGATAGATTCACAACCACTCCATCACTTTCACCGGAAAATGTTACTTCATGAATTCTGCTCTCCGTAATTGTAACCTCTTCAATATCAATCGTGACAAGTTCATTTATCGGATCAGATATAGCATCAAAAAACAGTTCGATCCTGTTTTCATCTTCTAACCAGTTTATTCGGGCTGTATATTCAAACAGGATATCATTCTGATCCATCTCAAAGACCTCAAGTGATGGGATTTCCATGTAATTTCGTCCGGTATGTTCATATAATAATTTGGCCAGATCATTCCAGCTCAGAACGCCGGACAGTCCACCCATCAATTCACTCTTGACCTCTTGTAAATCAATAACAAGATCGGATATGGTACCCCTGTTCACATTTGACAGCCAATGATTGTATAGCTCATCGGAAAAGGAAAAATAGGGTGAGTCGCTCCGGGAAAATTCCAGGTCACTCTGTGCTTCGAATAATTCAGCATTTGATAATGCCTGAAGCAGTATAATGGCATCGGCGTCATTCCACTGCTCCTCCCGGATGTAGTTCCCAATCCATTGTGCAACGATTCCCCGTTCAATTTGAGTTTCAAGATTATCCCTGTTTCTGAAAAGATAGATAACACCGGCACCATAACTTTTTGTCTCCATATAGTCATGATCCAGAAGCACAATATGCAGGTCACGATATGGATAAGGTCTTTGGAAATAATTCACAGCAGATATTAATGACTCAGCTGATTTTTGCAGTAGCTGAGCAGCATTGGCATCGTCAATTTCAGAATAGATGTAAATCTGGGGATCAGCTCTGCGCTCAAAACCTGATGGAAGCTGAACTTCAGTTGCAGTTTCAGCAGATCTTAGGGTTGAGCCGATTTGATTAAGATCACCAACAACCCATGTTAAGGAGGAAGCCGGTACAGGTGCATTGGAAACAAAGAGTGTTGTTGCCTCATCTACACTCAGAAGATCCGTATTTCCCTTTCGTCCGGTTGCAATTACCGTGTAATCAGATGGATGCGTAAATGCCAGTTCAAATGTAAAAGCGGTTCTTGGATGATCAAACAGTGGCATCCAGTGCTGAGTTGTAACGGGCAAATTTGATGTCCAGATTGTGCCACGATCATTCACGTGAATACCAAACTGAGGATCTGTATCATACTGAATCCTGACCAGCAAATTCTCTCCTCTGATTAAAGGCTCATCGGAATAGATGACGAGCAGATTATCAGAAACCCGGTATTCTGCAGCCATATTATTCAATTCCACAGCTATGATATTCATCCTGGAAGCATGTAAGACAAGACTGTCGGAATGAGCGCCTAATACTGTTGTTCTATAGAGCAGATCGCCTTCAATTGATCCGTTTTCACTGATTCTCAGGTCACCATCAAGATGAATGAATTCAACATCCCTGTTCGGATATTTATCATAGTCCCAGGATTGAGCTACTCCCAAACCAGAGAATAGAAACAAGATTAGCAACGTTAAAATATATTTGACCATATTATTGAATCTTATCTTTTCCAAAAAGTTGGACAATTTCTTCTTTGATTGATTGATTTGTTGAGAGTGCATTACCGCTATGGATAGAACTGACACCGGAAAGATCGCAATATACACCTCCCGCTTCAGTAATAACAGGAAGCAACGCAGCTGCATCCCAAATATTTAAAATAGCATCAATCATAATATCTGCCCTGCCGGTAGCAACCATCATGTGTCCGTAGGCATCACCCCAGGTTCTGTGTACCCGGGTTTTCTCAATAAGTTTCTGTAGAACTTTATCGTACCCAAACTCCGTAAAACTGTCAACATCTGTTGTTAAAAAAGTTGCATTTTCCAGTTTATCACAAGCTCTCACACGAATAGACTCTCCGTTCAATGAACAACCCTCCCCTGTCGCCGCTGAAACCATCTCATCCAGCGCGGGGGCATAGATTACTCCAATAGTCGGTTTCTCCTTAATCATGACTCCTATCAGAGTTGTATAAAATGGAACACCATGAATAAATGACCTGGTTCCATCAATCGGATCAAGGATCCATATTACATCACTGTCGAGATTTTCCTCCCCAAATTCTTCGCCGATAATTCCATGATCCGGATAATTTTCACGGATCAGGTCACGAATAATAGTTTCCGCTTCCCTGTCTGCATTGGTTACCGGTGATTTGTCGGATTTGTATTCCAGATTAAATGATTTCTTAAAGTGCCTGAGTGTAGAGTCCCCACCGGCTCTGGCAAATTCAACAGCAGCTTCTCTTAAACTTTTAATATCATGTTCCATGCGGATTTCAATGATCAGATGATTATTTTTGTGACTTTTTATCCACTGATAGAGTGGTTATTTTTAAAAATAACTGATAGAAAGATACAACTTCCATGAACGATTCTCAGATTTTTAACCTCATTGCTTCAACACTTGGACATTCATCTAAACAGGTTCAAACTGTTGCCAAATTCATTGATGATGGTGCAACGATCCCTTTTTTGGCCAGATATAGACAGGAATCAACCGGGGGGTTGGACGAGGTTCATTTGCGTAACATCAGAGATATGATCGACTTTCACAGAACATTGGAGAGTCGAAAAAAGACAATTCTAAAAGCGATTGAGGAGCAGGATAAATTAACTGATCAGCTGCGTGAACAGATCCTCAGTTGTCGGGATTCGAAACAGCTGGAAGATCTCTATCTCCCATACAAGCGGAAGAAAAAAACACGTGGAGATATTGCAAAGGAGAAGGGTTTGGAGCCTCTTGCAGAAATGATCTGGAATCAGAATATCACAAAAGGCATACCGGAGGATTATTCTAAGAGCTTTATCAATAGTGAGTTTGAAATTCAGGATGCAGAAACAGCGCTTGTACTCTCTCAGGATATTGTGGCAGAGTGGGTCAATGAGTCTGTTGATGTCAGGGAAAAACTGCGAAAAATAATCCGGAAACATGGTGTAATCACTTCCAAAAAAAATCCGGCAATTAAAGATCGTACCAATTTTGAAGATTATTATGAATTCAGTAATCGAGTCCCCTTTTTGAAACCCCATCAGGTTCTGGCGCTCAATCGTGGCGAAAGAGAAAATATCCTGTTTGTCAATCTGGAATTAAATTCTGATAAAACACTTGAAGTGATTGATGATGTTGTAATATCGAATGATCACTCTATTTTTACCCCTTATCTGCAGGACGCTGTCGAAGATGCCTATAAAAGACTTCTGATTCCATCACTTGAAAGAGAGTTGCGAAGTGAATTGACAGATATGGCGGATGCTCATGCTATTGAGACCTTTGCAACCAATCTTAAAAACCTGCTTATGCAATCGCCTCTGAAGGGACAGGTTGTCATGGGAATTGATCCGGCTTACAGAACAGGATGTAAAGTAGCTGTAGTGGATGAAACAGGTAATTATCTGGATGGATCCACCATCTATCCGACACCACCGCAGGAAAAAATTGATGAGAGTGCTGCCGTAGTTAACCGGTATATAGATAAATACCATGTCACGTTAATTGCCATCGGAAACGGTACAGCAAGCAGGGAAGCTGAACTTTTTATTGCAGGTGTTATCCAAAAGCGCATGGAAAATAATGATAAACAAGAGCTTAATTACATTATTGTAAGTGAGGCGGGTGCATCTGTATACTCAGCATCAGTTAGTGCGAGGGAAGAGTTTCCCGATTTAGAAGCACCGCAGCGTGGAAATATATCCATCGCCCGCAGAGTCCAGGACCCGCTTGCTGAATTGGTGAAAATTGATCCCAAATCAATCGGTGTTGGCCTCTATCAGCACGATATCAACCAGGCTGCCTTGAGTAAAAAACTGGATGATGTGGTTGAAAGCTGTGTGAATGAAGTGGGGGTAAATTTGAACACCGCAAGTGCAGAACTTCTGACGCACATCTCCGGCCTCAGTCGCAATGTGGCCAAAAACATGATCCGATATAGAGAAGAGAGAGGCGCCTTTAAAAACCGTGAAGAGTTGAAAAAGATTGATGGAATAGGTGATTTTCGATTTCAACAAGCTGCCGGTTTTTTAAGAATACCAAATGCAAAACATCCGCTGGATAACACCGCAATACATCCCGAAAGTTATGAGGCCGCAGAAAAACTATGCCTTTTGATCGGTGTGGATTTGACAAAAATTGATCGGGAACAGAAAAAAATTGAAACAGCAATTGCTGAAATGAATAAATCTGACATAGCGGAAAAAATAGGGACAGGCATCCCCACACTGGAGTTGATGCTTGAAAATTTACTCAAACCGGGACGTGATCCGAGGGAGTCGTTGCCAAAACCCCTTCTGCGCAAGGGAATACTAAAAATGGAAGACTTAACCGCAGGCATGAAACTGGAAGGAACCGTTCGAAATGTAGTCGATTTTGGTGCCTTTGTCGATATAGGAGTCAAACAAGATGGGCTTTTACACATTTCACAAATGGGCAAAGAAAAAAGAGTAAGTGATCCTCATGAAGTTGTAGCTGTTGGTGACATTATTAAGGTTGTAATCTTGAATGTTGACCAGGAGCGTGGCAGAATCGGACTGGCTCTGGATGAATAATCTTAAATCGCCCCTCTCCTCTTCTATTTTGCATAAAATTGTTATCCCGATTCGGTTGTATATAAATAGATAAGAACTGTAACTTATACAGATTCACTATTTTCAGGTTATCAATAGGGTATATTCATGAATACTGAACAAATTACGAACAGTCATCATAACGACCTTCACAGATCAGATGAAAACTTTTAAACCTGATCAAAATCTTCTTCAAGCAATGAAGAATAAAATAATCGCTGTTAAAGTTGGAGGAAACGCTTTGACAGACGATAGGATCATCGACCGTATTATCTCTCAAATCGCAGCACTGAAAGAGTTGGGCTTAATGCCGGTTGTAATTCATGGAGGTGGAATTGAGATTAAGGATCTGCTCTCTAAAGTAGGCATCGAGTCTGAATTTATTGGCGGCCATCGTAAAACAGATACTGCTGCCATGACCTATATTGAGATGGCCCTGAGTGGTGGAGTTAACAAGGAAATTGTGAGAAGACTATCTCTAAAGGGCATTCTTGCCGTTGGGATCTCCGGCAAAGACGGCCGATTAGCTACGGCCAAAAGAAGGGTCCATATTGAAGAAGTAGATGGCAACCCGATAGAAATTGACCTGGGCAATGTCGGGGATGTTTCTGAAATCAATCCGGGAGTAGTGCATACACTCATTGAATCAGGTTATGTACCTGTAATATCACCCGTTTCAACAGGTGAAGATGGATTAACGTACAATGTAAATGCAGATATGTTTGCAGGTCACATTGCGGCTGCAATAAAAGCAGAAAGATTTATAGCCCTGACAAACATTGATGGACTGCTTAAGGAGATAAATGACCCCGGTTCCCTTATAGAGAACCTAACTCCTGAAATGTGTAAAAAACTATATGGAACCGTTATAATGGGCGGAATGATACCCAAAATGGATGCATGCCTTTTTTCAGTTGAAAATGGAGTGAAAAGGGCTCATATCATCAATGGTTTGCATAGTGATAGTTTATTGCGAATCTTACTTACTAAGGATAAACTTGGTACGACGATCAGTGCTGACCAAGGTTAAGAGCAGATCTTAAATCTGATAGTTATTTTATGATTGATCTTTCTGTTCAAAAGCTGAATCAGCATCTGAATTTACTTTAAAAATCAGTTTCATATACTTATGAATATTCCAGGCAAATTATTTAAAACAGTTAAATCGGTCATCGGTAAACAGCCTGCAAAGAAAAAGGCGGACAAATACCATTTTGACCTCTATGGCAGGTACCCTATTGCTATTGTTCGTGGCAAAGGTGCCCGGGTTTGGGATGATGAAAGAAATGAGTATCTGGATGCACTTGCCGGTATTGCTGTAAACAATCTGGGACATTGTCATCCGGATATTGTTAAAACAATACAGAAGCAGGCTGCAAAACTGATTCATGTCTCCAACTTCTATTATAACGAACCTCAAAGTGACCTTGCTGAAAAGCTGGTGGAACTGACCGGCCTCGACAGAGTCTTTTTCTGCAACAGTGGTGCGGAGGCCGTTGAAGGAGCACTTAAACTGACCCGAAAATATGCGCATAAAAAAGGAAAAACCGGAAACATCATATCGATGTCTAACTGTTTCCATGGCAGAACATTGGGGACGATCGCTATGGGCAAAGAAAAATATCGAGACAGATTTGACCCCATACCATCTGGCTTTATCAGAGTACCATTCAATGATGTAAAAGCACTCGAAAAAAGTGTTGACGAGAATACAATAGGGATCATTATGGAGACGATTCAGGGTGAAGGCGGTATCATTGAAGT
>SKZL01000332.1 GCA_007127395.1 Balneolaceae bacterium | reverse complement strand
GATAACGTGCTGAATCAGGGAAAAATGTCGTTTTGGGTTTGGCAACCGGCTCTACACCGGTTGGTATATATAATGAATTGATTCAAATTCATGAAGAAGAAGGCCTTAGTTTTAAAAATGTCGTAACCTTCAACCTGGATGAATACTTTCCTATTGATCCAAAATCCCTGCAGAGCTATGTCCGCTTCATGCATGAACATCTTTTTGACCATCTGGATATACCATTAAATCAGATCCATATTCCGGATGGCTCCATACAAGAAGAAGATGTCTATTCTTATTGCGAAGAATATGAGAAGAAGATTGAGAAAGCGGGTGGTATTGATATTCAACTGCTTGGGGTTGGAAGAACCGGACATATTGGATTTAACGAACCTGGCTCAAGGCCTGACTCACCAACCCGTCTGATCACGCTGGATAAGATTACCCGCAAAGATGCTGCCAGTGATTTTTTTGGAGAAGAGTATGTACCCAGAAGAGCAATTACTATGGGTGTCGGAACTATTTTAAAAGCTAAACGCATTTTCCTGATGGCATGGGGAGAAGGGAAATCTGGAATTATCAGGGAGACGATTGAGGGAGAAATCAGAGAGAGTATACCGGCAACTTATCTTCAGGAGCACTCTAATACCACAGCCATTTTGGATGAAGCATCAGCCGCTAAATTGATCAGAATTAATACACCCTGGCTATTGGGTTCTTGTGACTGGGATGACATATCAACTAGAAAGGCCGTTGTCTGGTTATGTCAAAAACTGGACAAACCAATTCTGAAGTTAACAGATGAAAATTACAATGAAAACGGTATGGCGGATCTGATCACTACGGCAGGCCCGGCTTATAATATTAATATCAAAGTTTTCAATCAGCTTCAACATACAATTACAGGTTGGCCGGGTGGTAAGCCGAATGAGGACGATAAATACAGGCCTGAAAGAAAATCACCATTTCCAAAAAGAGCACTTGTTTTCAGCCCGCACCCTGATGATGATGTAATATCCATGGGAGGCACCTTGATCCGGTTGGTGGATCAGGGACATGAAGTTCACATCGCCTATCAGACGTCTGGTAATATCGCTGTATTTGATGATGATGTAGTTCGTTTCGCTGATTTTGTAATCGACTATTCTGAGGCTTTTGGCATGAAAGAACAGAAAGCCGAAAAACTGTTCCGCAAAGTCAATGAGTTTCTAAAAAATAAACAACCGGGTCAGGTAGACGCACCGGAGGTTAAGATGATTAAAGGACTCATCCGACGTGGGGAAGCAAAAGCCGGTGGCCGTTATTGTGGCGTGCCTGATGAAAATATGCATTTTATGGATATGCCTTTCTATGAAACCGGAAAGGTGAAAAAAAATCCGATCGGCGAGGAAGATATTCAGATCACAGTCGATCTCCTGCGTGAAGTTAAACCACATCAGGTTTATGCAGCCGGTGATCTATCTGATCCCCATGGAACCCATAGAGTTTGCCTGAAAGCAGTCATTGAAGCCTTGAACGTGGTTAAAAATGACGATTGGGCCAAAGATTGCTGGGTTTGGCTCTACAGAGGTGCCTGGCAGGAGTGGGACGTAAACGAAATCGAGATGGCCGTACCATTGAGCCCGCTGGAATTGAAACGAAAAAGACGGGCCATTTTTAAACATCAGTCCCAAAAAGACAGGCCACTCTTCCCGGGATCAGATGCACGTGAATTCTGGCAACGATCAGAGGATAGAAATCGCGGAACAGCTGAGGCTTATGACCAGCTTGGCCTTGCAGAGTATGAAGCTATCGAAGGTTTTGTGAGATATCACTTTTAAGCTTTATTCGCTACTGTATGAATACGCATAACTCAAAGAGATGATCCTGCGATCATCTCTTTGAGACTTTTTATCGGTTAATCCATTTTTTTATCGATCTTCTCATCTATCAGTACCGGGTTTTCGGTCATTTCATCTACAGGTTCCCGAACAAAAAACCAGGCTACAGAAGAAAAAGCCACTGTCAGCGAACAGATAATCAGCAATACTGTTTTATTATCAACAGCTTGTACGATATCACCCACAGCAAAGCTGGACACCAATTGTGGCAGTACAACAGAGAGATTAAACAGTCCCATGTAGAGTCCCATCTGGTTTTGAGATATCTTTTGTGACATAATCGCAAAAGGAAGGCTGATGATTGAAGCCCAACCGATACCAACCACCATCATCAATATATAGAGCACAGCAGGGGAATCACCCAGAAACACAATTGCGGCGTAACCAAAAGCCATAATAACCAATGCCGAGGCGTGGGTTTTCACCCTGCCGAATCTATTGGCAAGCGGCTCCAGAAGCAAAACCGGTATAATTGCAGCGATCAGGTTCAATGAGAAAAAACTCCAGTTAACGACTGCTCCCACCGCATCTCCTCCCATATCCGGCATTCTGAAGTCTACAAATGCAAAGAAATAGATAAACATACTCTGAACACCGATCCAGGAGAATGAATGAGCGGCAAGAATTTTTTGAAACCCAATCTTTCCAGCCTCCTCTTTTGTCTTCCCTTCCTCACTTTTGAACAGAGCTTCTGCAATAAGATAGATAGAAACAATCAGTGCGAATATTTCAAAGTAGTATCCCGGAAACTCAAATCCGCTCAATCTTTTAACAATCGCGTAGATGCCATATCCCAAAAAGCCCCATAATGGCCTGATATTAAGTAATATTTGCAGCAGGGAAGCATCATTTACACTGCCCGGTATCGATTTATCCTCCTTTGAAACCTCTTTTGCAATGTCATCCTCATCTTCTCCATATCGGCCCAGGTATTTGGGTTCTTTAACAAAAAATGGAGGTATTACCGAGAAGAAAAATACCAGACCTACACCAAAATAGATTAAGGTGATATTACCAAAGGTAGCTCCAATAAAATAGGACAACACACCAAAGGTACCTGAAACAGTCTGCATCCACGTATAACCTTTGGTTCGTGCACGACCCTCTGGAGTCACATCCGCGATGATCGATCGGGTAGGATTAAAAGAGACATTAATACTCAAATCCAGAACCATTGAGATCAAAATGGCAATTCCAAGGATTGCCTCAAGACCAAGGCTTGCCTGTATGATTCCAATATTTGGCAGGGCCAAAAGCATCAGGGATGCAAGAACACCGCCAATTACGATGAATGCACGCCTTCTGCCATTCCAAATCCAGACATTATCACTGATTATTCCAATGATCACCTGTCCCAGTATACCCGCAATCGGCCCTGTTGCCCACACCAGGCCAATGTCAGATATTTGTAATCCATATTCATACGTCAGAAGCCAGCTTAAAGCAGCAATTTGTACCGATAGTGCAAAACCCATAGCTGTGGCCGGCAAGGCAAGTAAAGCATAAAATGTATGCGACAAATTTTTCTGGATCTTCAGCATAGACGATGATATTTAGGCTCTGATTATTATTCTTGTATGACTTATTAAAACAGGTGTAATTTTAATAAAACAATGTTCATTTTCATAAATTCTTTTCAGGCCAAAACCAAATTCCAATTCTCTGTATTCATTGCTATTCTGCGTTGCCTTTGATAGATTGTCTATACAATCGAACAATCACAGAGCCATTGGATCAACCTGTTCCCAAGTATTACAGAATTTATGAAGAACTTTTGAATGATATTCAGAAAGGAGTCTATCAGAATGATAATCTTTTCCCAAGTGATACAGATCTGGTCAAAAAGTTCAACGTCAGCAGAGGAACCATTCGGGAGGCCATCAAACTGCTTTTTCAACAAGGCTTCTTGATTAGAAAACAGGGAAAAGGAACATTTGTAACCTATCGGAAAATTGAGCAGGATGCTGAAAAATTGATCGGTTTTACTGAACTGATGAAAAAGCATAATTTAAAGCCTTCCGCTAAAGTCCTCAAAAAAGAGATTGTAATTCCAACTGCAAACATCTCACACCTGATGAACCTGAAAACAGGCAAAAAGGTCGTGCGATTAATTCGTTTGCGTTATGGTGACAGCCAGCCTTTAATCGTAGAGCGCTCCTTTTTCAATTATGAACTGTTTGAGCCCATCTTTGATATGGATCTGGAGAAGAATTCTATTTTTGAACTTCTTCACAAAAAAACAAAGACTGAACTTGGTAATGCACTTCAACGAATTGAAGCTATCAGTGCAGGAAAAGAGGAACACCAATGGCTCGAAGTAGACCTTAGAACTCCACTGCTGCTGATCAAAAGACTCATAAAACCGAAGGATCAACAAATTTTCCAGTACTCTGAGGATGTCTATCGAAGCGACCGCATCAATTTCTCAACCAAAACGGTTCCCTACAATCCTGATTTTGGACTCAATCCACTTCCATTGGATCTCTCTGAAAAAGATTGGTTTTAAATACATCCAAATTTTGATGGTTGAGATGCACTCTTTAATGGGTTGGATTTTTAACTCAAAATCATCCATTTTACCTGTATAAAAACCGAAAATTGTTGCTTTATACGATCTGTTTCTGCATCTTACAGATAGGTTGTATAGACAACCAAACAAGAACCTAATCTGCCATTTATGTCTGACAAATATATCTTAGCCCTCGATCAGGGTACAACCAGCTCAAGAGCGATCGTTTTCAATCACAATGGAGATATTATAGGTACCGCTCAAAAAGAGTTTAAGCAATATTACCCAAAAGCGGGATGGGTGGAACACGATGGCCAGGAAATTTGGTCGTCTCAGGCCGGTGTGGCTGCTGAAGCCATTACATCTGCAGGCCTGAATGGTGACAATATCGCCGCCATTGGTATTACAAACCAACGGGAAACAACTCTTATATGGGATCGTAAAACAGGCAAACCTGTTCATAATGCAATTGTCTGGCAAGACAGGCGTACTTCCGACTACTGTGACAAACTGAAAAAGGAGAGTAAGATTAAAGAGATGATTCAGGAGAAAACCGGTTTGCTTCTGGATTCTTACTTTTCTGCAACCAAGATAAAATGGATACTGGATAATGTTGCGGGTGTTCGGGAGCGGGCTGAAAAGGGTGAACTCGCTTTTGGAACCATGGATAGCTGGATCATCTGGAATTTCACGAGAGGTGATATTCATGTAACCGATGTCACCAACGCATCAAGAACGATGATTTATAATATCCATACACTTGAATGGGACCGGGAACTGCTCAAACTTTTTGATATTCCGAAAAGCCTGTTACCCGAGGTAAAATCATCAAGTGAAATTTACGGGAGAACAAAAACCACCATATTTGCCTCTAAAGTACCGATAGCCGGTATTGCAGGCGATCAGCAGGCGGCTCTCTTCGGGCAAAGATGTATTGAATCTGGTATGGTAAAAAATACATATGGCACCGGTTGTTTCATGGTGATGAATACCGGTGAAAAACCAATTCAATCCAAAAACAATCTGCTGACAACAATTGCATGGCAAGTCGACGGAAAAGTTGAATATGCATTGGAGGGGAGTATCTTCATCGCCGGAGCAGTGGTGCAGTGGCTTCGAGATGAACTGGGATTGATCAGAAAGTCCTCAGATATTGAAAAACTGGCTTTGTCTGTTGATGATAACGACGGAGTCTACCTTGTTCCTGCTTTTGCCGGGCTGGGCGCACCGCATTGGGATCAACATGCGCGTGGAACGATCGTCGGGCTTACAAGAGGAACCAATTCGGGCCATATTGCAAGGGCTGCTCTCGAGGGCATTGCTTATCAGGCAATGGATGTATTGAATTCAATGGAAGCTGATTCCGGTATAAATATCCTGGAGTTAAGGGTAGATGGCGGAGCCACAGCAAATAATTTACTGATGCAATTTCAGGCAGATATTCTTCAGGCCCCCGTGATTCGCCCCAAAATTCTGGAGACAACTGCACTTGGAGCTGCCTATCTGGCCGGATTGGCTGTAGGTTATTGGAAAGATCATGATGAGATCAACGCCCAGTGGAAGGAAGACACCAGGTTCAACGCCACAATGAGTAGTGCTGAAGCCACTAAACTGAAGTCCGGCTGGAGTAGAGCACTGACAGCTGCAAAAGCCTGGTCTGAGCAGAATACGAAATAATTAACCACCGGATACGATTATTATGCCTTTATACAGAGAAGAAATCCTTAATCATGTTAAACAGCACAATCACTATTTTGATGTCATAATCATCGGTGGAGGTGCCACCGGACTCGGAGTCGCAATTGATGCTGCTACACGAAATTACTCCACCCTGCTTCTTGAACAGCATGACTTCTCCAAGGGAACGTCCAGCCGATCAACCAAACTGGTGCATGGGGGAGTCAGATATCTTCAGCAAGGGAATGTCTCTTTGGTTTTAGAAGCATTACGTGAACGTGGGCTGATGATTCAAAATGCCCCTCACCTGGTTCGAAATCAATCCTTTATTGTGCCTATCTATGATTGGTGGGAAGGGCCATTTTATGGTGTCGGAATGAAGGTGTATGATATGCTCGCCGGAAAACTTGGACTGGGGCCATCTAAAAATTTGTCGCTTAAAAAAACCGTCGAACGGCTTCCCACTCTGGAAAAAGAGGGGCTCAGAGGCGGGGTTATCTATTATGACGGCCAGTTTGATGATTCACGTCTTGCCATAAATGTATTGCAGACTGCCGCTGAGATGGGCGCAGTGATAATGAATTATGCACCTGTAGAAAATCTCAGGAAGAATGTGAACGGCCGACTGGATGCTGTTATGGTGAAGGATGCACTGACCGGAAACTCATACAATGTGGAAGGCCGCATAATTATTAATGCAACGGGGGTATTTGCTGACGAAATTATGCAAATGGATTCCCCGGGAAAAGAATCCATTATCCGTCCAAGCCAG
>SKZL01000036.1 GCA_007127395.1 Balneolaceae bacterium | reverse complement strand
CAACTACGAAAGTAATATTCGCACTCTGAGAGATGTTTTTGCAGATGCGAGAGCTTATCATAAGGCCAGAAAAGCGGTTGAGGCGGGTCAGGCTTCCAGACACGACATCGATACCCGGTGGGAAGCGATGATTCCTGTTTTTGACGGTGAGATCCCATTGGTGGTGAGTGCCAATGAAGTGCGTCAGATTCAGGATGCGATCACCTGGGCAGAAGAGGAGGGGTTGAGGATGATATTGTTAGGCGGACGCGATGCTGATCTGGTCGCAAATCATCTGCGGGAAAAAGAAATTCCGGTTATTCTGACTTCGGTGATCGGTTCACCGAACAGGGCCTGGCAGGCATACGATGAGAGCTATTCTCTGCCCGCCAGATTACATGAAGCAGGCATTACATTTGCCATTGCAGGAATTGCGAACCCGGCCAATGCCAACCGATTGCCGCTGGAAGCCGGTGCAGCCGCGGCCTTTGGCCTGCCGGTTCACGAAGCGATGAGGGCTCTGACTATCAATCCGGCAAAAATTTTAGGATTGGATGATCGATTGGGATCGCTTGAAGTAGGAAAAGATGCATCACTGTTGATCACTGACGGGCTGCCGATCGAGTATGCTACACAGGTAGAACAGGTCTACATCAAGGGAGCCAAGAGTGATATGATGGATATGCATCGCCAGTTCTATTACAAGTATAAAGAGAAGGTGGATCAGGCAAAACTATCCAATTGATGGCGCTTCTGATCATGGGGTATCGGAAGCGATCTATCTGCGTGATCCGGACGATAATGGTGTTGAGTTGTACTGGGATAAACCGGAATCAAAATGGCCTGTGGATTCAGATGGCAACCTAAATATGATCACAGAAAATTTGGATCTGAACGAACTGTTGTCGTTGGCTGAATAAAAAACTGATTTACTCAGATGGATAAATTCGAACTTCATCGCCAACACTCAGATTGGCTGTTAAAATGGCACTTTGATGGTTTCGAGCGATGAGGATCTGATCATCGGCAAGTGGAAAAGCAACCCACTCCCCGAGCGGTACATCTCCGTATGATTCGCCAAAATAGACATTCCGCTGCTGACCATGTACTTCAAAAATGAATGTTGAACCCTGAGTTATTCCGGCATTTTGCAGCTCATCGGGGTGATACCCCAGGGTGGCATTGCCAAAATAGGGATTGATGGCTGTAACACGGTTCACCAAAGCACCATCCTGAAACGCTGTGCCGGTTTGCCGATCCGGAACCTGGCGGGTTCCATCACTCACCCTGTCTGGAGTTTCACCATTGATCCAGGAAACAACTGAATCGAGTGCAGAAAGCCTCTCCATCCAGTTTACGTTAACGTGCCCGGGCCGAAGCAATGGACGCATCACGGGCGGAACAACTGCATGTTCTGCAGCGGCCAGGTATGCTGCCGGCCCATCCAGTTCGGTCAGATTACTCATCAGTATGGCCGGTATAGAGGGAGATCCGGTGAGGTAGGAGTCAGCAGTTTTATCCTCCAGATTAATGAAAGCAGCTTTTGCGATCACACCATCGGCCAGATCCGGATTTTGCTCGGCAATTCTGAGAACCAGTGTAGCGGCAGTAGATTCACCCTCCAGGATCAGCAGTTCAAATGGACCGTGTTCATTTTCAATCCGATTTTTCAGATCATAGAGGGCTTTGGTATGTGCATCGTGATCCACGCCATTTTCCAGAAAGGCTGTTCGTCCGATGATCCATCCATCTTCCAGTAATTGTCTGTAGAAAGGATCATTCAGATCCAGGTCAGCTTCATGAGGTGCATCAGCGGGCCTCCAGCCGTGTACGTGGAAAAATGCTTTATTACCGTCAGGTTCAGACGGTGTGACAATTTTGATAGGAGCGCCATTCAGGATCTCCTCATGCACGTTAGAATCCTGTGCTTGGAGAACTGTGCTAAAAAGCAGGGATAGGGTGCTCAAGATGATGGTAAAGATTGCTTTCATCGTGTTATGAGTGGTGAATTTTCTTATTTGGTATTTTTTGATTTTTTGATGTTTAATTCAACCTTCGGTTTTCCCTTCAATAATTTAGCTGATAACTCAGCTAAGCGTTCACCGGCTTCTTTGATCGGAATAGATACAGCATTTGCCCCGGCCTTTTGCATTATATTCGCTTCCTCCTCTGTCATTGTGATTACATATATTAGGCGGTCAAAACCTGTGGAACGAAGTGTTTTCGTTGCACTTTCTTTGACTGATTGATTCCCCATAGCAATCATAACTGCTTTTATATTATCTAAGTCCATATTCATCCAGAGATCACTGTCCTGAATATCACCGTATATAACTCGTCTACCGGCAGCCAGATTTCTTTCTATACGATCCGGATCGATATCCATCCCTACAACTGGTCTCTCTTCACTTTTTAATTTATCATATGCAGCCCTTCCTGCATTTCCCATGCCTATTATTAAATATTCTGCAGAGCCAAGTGAAACAACCTGGTGTTCTGGATGCTTAACATCTCTTTCGAGCCAAAGCAATAAATCGTGCCACTTTTTCCACAATATTTCTTCATACGTAGTCAGAGGTGCATTGAGGGTGTATGAAATAGCAGTTAATAGTCCTAAAACAACGATAGTTTCTGTGGGTAAAAAGCCATTTGAGATTGCTACAGCACCAGCTATTAAAGTGAATTCACTGTATGCAGTTAATGAAATAGTGGCTAGAAAACCAGTTCTGGCCCGTAATTTGAATAGCATAAAAAGAAGATAGAAAAGAATTGATTTCAGTGGTAAAAGCAACAAAAGTATCCCGATAAATAAGAATCCAGACGTATCTGGAAATCCGGTTAATCCAACTTCCAGGAAAAATCCAACTAAAAATGCTTCTTTTATACCCCACATTTTATCTGCGATTTTATCTGCACGTTCATCTGAAGCCAGAAGCATACCGGCTGCAAGAGCACCCAACTCACCTGATAAATTAAATATTTCAAAAAGTGCTGCTCCACCGATTGCCAATCCAAGACCTAGCAACATCCAAACTTCATCATCTTTGATTACACCCAGAAACCAAATCAAAACAGGACGGATTAGTGGAAGCGCAAATAATGAAATTGTCCAGTATGATGGAGTACCACCACCGGTATATGCAATGATGCCGATTGCAACCAAATCTTGTATTATCAGGATCCCAATGGCGGTTCTTCCGTAATAAGCTCCAAGCTCGTTACGCCTTTCAAGTGTTTTTGCAGTCAGTACTGTACTTGAGAATCCAAGCGTGATTGCAATGATTATGGAAGCTGTTAAATCATAGCCAAAGATTAATCCAATCGGTGTAAATATCAGGGTAGATATAGTCAGATGTGTTAATCCAACCCCCAGTATATCTGCTCTTAGAATGTTTTTTAAACGTATATGAAGGCCTACGGTGAAAAGAAGAAAAAGTACTCCAAGGTGGGAAATCTCTTTCAACATATTACCTGCTTCATATCCGAAATACGAGAGTACCAAACCTGCTAATAAATAACCGACAAGAGGGGGTAGTTTCAATCTTGAAACAAGAAACCCAAAAAAGAAAGCAAATCCGACCCAGACAATATCCATCTACATTCTCAATTTTATAAACAAAAGTTAAATCAACGTTAATGTAGCAATTGTTCAGGAATCAAGCACTTTCTTAATCATTTTGTTTATATGGTCGATTTCGTCTTCATTGACTGTGTGCCCCATCCCCGGATAGATCTTTTTTGTTACGTCTGCACCAAGACTCTCCAGGATATTTGCACTCTCATGAACCCGTTCTGCCGGAATATGGGGGTCGATATCTGAGCAGCCGATAAAATAGGGTGTTCCCTCGAGTGAGCCGGCGTAATTGTCAGCAGAGACAGAATCCCCTATGAGTCCGCCACTGAGTGCAATCAGACCACCGTATCGGGCCGGATGCCTGGCTACGAATTCAGATGCCAGACAGGCACCCTGAGAGAATCCGGCGATGATGATTTTATTCTTTGGGATACCATTATTTTCGAGATCTGTTACAATATCAAAAATTGCTTGTAATCCGGATGATAGTCCCGGCTCGTTGCGTTCTGCAGGTGCGAGAAATGAGTTCGGATACCAGGTGTGTTGATTCGCCTGCGGAGCAACGTAATGCATTTGCACTGAATCAAATTCGTAGGCAAGGGTCAGGATACTCTCTGCGGATGCGCCCCTTCCATGAACCAGTACCATCGCTGCGGAAGCCTGTTCCGGAGCAACTCCTGATGTTGCACTGCTGCTGTGCTGATGGGGTCCGTCGAATGGTCTATCACTATTGGCTCTGAACATGCTTAAAAATGGTTTTGTTAAAATTTGATTACTAGAAAGAGTCAGACTTCTGTCCAAAAACATTTTTTTGTGCAGATCTGTTTCACTCTGATACAATCTGGTGAGCACAATATAGTGAATATATAGTTCAATGTTAAACCATATGGATAAAAAGAAAGCCCCGGCATTTATCATACCGGGGCTCACGCATTGAGGTGCGTTTTCTATGAGTACTATACCACAGGTCTTTCCGCTGCAAGTTCCCAATGCTCTGGTGATCTCCACAAACTGGAGTTCATCAGCTCTCTCATGAAAAGGAACTCTTTCGGAAGTTTGTCATACAGCTTACTAAAGAGCGCTTCATGGCCCAGTACTTCCTGCTTCCATGCTTCACGGTCTACCGACATCAGTTTTTGGAAATCTTCACGGCTGAAGTTCTCCATTCCTGTCCAGTCGATATCCTCGTAGCGAGGCATCCAGCCAAGCGGGCTTTCAACGGCAAATGCTTCACCGCGTACACGTTCTACGATCCACTTCAAGACGCGCATGTTCTGACCAAATCCCGGCCAGATAAATTTGCCATCCGGGCTCTTTCTGAACCAGTTAACAGAGAAGATACGAGGTGCATTTGGCAATGTACGTCCAATTTGCAGCCAGTGGTTGAAATAGTCGGCCATGTGATAACCTGCGAACGGTAACATCGCGAATGGATCACGACGTACAGCACCCAGATCACCGAAAGCGGCGGCGGTCATTTCAGATCCCATCGTTGCGGCTGTATAGACTCCAAAGTTCCAGTTGAAGCTTTGATATACCAAAGGAACAGTAGTTGCACGGCGTCCGCCAAAGATAAATGCTTTAATCGGCACACCTGCCGGGTCTTCCCAATTCTCATCGATCGATGGACAGTTTGCAGCTGGCGCTGTAAATCTGGCATTCGGGTGTGCTACATTATCTCCGGATTCAGGATCATGCTCTTTTCGTTTCCAGTTAATGGTACCTGCCGGGCAATCATGGCCAATATCTTCCCACCACACATCACCGTCCGGGGTGACACCAACGTTGGTGAAGATAGAATCTGTCTCTATGCTCTCCATCGCATTAGGGTTGGTATCATAATTGGTTCCGGGAGCTACACCGAAATAACCTGCTTCCGGATTAATTGCATTTAACTGACCGGTTTCATCTTTCTTGATCCATGCAATGTCATCACCAACAGTGGTAACTTTCCAGCCGTCAACACCTTTTGGAGGAATCATCATGGCGAAGTTGGTCTTACCACATGCACTCGGGAAAGCGGCTGCTACATATGTCTTTACTTTTTTCGGTGACTCAACACCCAGAATCAACATATGCTCGGCCAGCCATCCTTCATCACGGGCCATTGTGGATGCAATTCTCAGCGCAAGACACTTCTTACCGAGCAGTGCATTACCTCCGTATCCGGATCCATAAGAGATAATGGATCTCTCTTCCGGGAAGTGGCAGATATATTTGGTGTCCGGATTACATGGCCATGCCACATCTTCCTGACCTGGCTTCAGTGGTGCTCCAACGCTATGGAGTGCTTTAATAAATTCACCGTTACCCAAAACATCCAAAACAGCTCTACCCATACGGGTCATGATTCTCATGTTTACAACCACATAGGCTGAATCGGTTATTTCGATTCCAATCTTAGAAATGGATGATCCGAGCGGGCCCATGCTGAATGGAATTACATACATTGTACGGCCTGCCATACATCCGTCAAAAAGCTTGTTAAGCTTTTTCTTCATCACTTTTGGATCTTCCCAATTATTGGTTGGTCCGGCATCACTCTTTCTTAAACTGTTGATATAGGTTCTGTCTTCTACTCGAGCTACATCAGAAGGATCTGAAAAAGCAGCAAAACTGTTTGGCCTTTTCTCAGGATTTAATCTGATAAATGTACCTGCATCCACCATTTCCTGGCAGAGCCTGTCATATTCTTCTTGTGAGCCGTCGCACCAGACGATCTCATCAGGTTTGGTTAATGCTGCTGTCTCTTCAACCCATTTGAGTAGTTCTTTGTTCTTTGTAGGTGCTGTATTATTCATATTTAACTCTTGTTTGATGTTAGTTGATAACTCTCGTTCTCTTTCTTTCTTTTTCTATATGTAAAATAAGATGAATCGGATAATTATACCCTTTAATCGTAATTAAAAGAGCCGAAAAGTATGGAACCGCTTCCATTTAAAAATTTCTTAGCTTGCGACTCTCCCTAAAGGTTCCTGATTTTCAAAATCCATACTTAATGGTGCAAAAAATAATTACCATCTGCTATGGTGTAAACCCTGAATGGGGCGTAATGAATCTCACAATGCCATAAATTTTTGTGATATGAGCACTGGATAGATACCCTGTCAAAAAATAGGGAATAAGAGCTATTTTCAGATTAAATGAATATTAAATCTATTTTTAAGCATTAAAGGATAAGTTATGTCATGAATAGAGGAGAGATACCACTTTAAGTATATGGAGTAAATCTTGATCTTAATCCAGTGCTCTCTGAACTCATATTCAGCTAAGATTAAATTTTTAGTCCGTGACTTCATGAAAGCTTAAATT
>SKZL01000019.1 GCA_007127395.1 Balneolaceae bacterium | reverse complement strand
TATGGTATAGATTCCAGAGGGTATTGCACATTTATCAATCAGGCAGCCGCATCCATGATTGGCTATGATAAATCTGAGTGTATTGGCAAAAATATGCATGATTTAATTCACCATTCATATACTAATGGTGAGCCTTATCCTGAAAAGGATTGCCCGATTTATAAAGCCAAAGAATCTAAAAAAGGGTGTAGTGTAGATGATGAAGTATTCTGGTGTAAAGACGGATCATCATTCAATGTCAGATACTCATCTACACCCATTACTGATAATGGTACTTATCTCGGATCAGTTATTGTTTTCAACGATATATCTGAGAAAAAACTGACTGAACAAAAATTATTTGAAAGCGAACAGCTTTTTAAAGCTCTTGTACAGGAGGGTGCCAGTTTAACGGCGATTCTGGATTTAAAAGGTGTTTATCACTATGTGAGTCCTAATCATGAATATTTCTCCGGATATCAGCTGGATGAACTTATAGGTAAAAGTAGTTTTGATTTTATCCACTCTGATGACGTTGGTCACTTGATTAAGCAATTCTCGAATTTGGAGTCAGAGACTCGTATATCCTCTGAACCTTTCAGGTTCAAACATAAAAATGGGGAATGGAGATGGGTACAAAGTATTGCTACAAATTTATTGAAAGACAATACTGTATCGGGAATCATTGTCAACACTGTAGATATCACAGAGCTCATACAGGCACAGGAGAAGCTTCAGATTAGTAATGAAAGACACAATATTGTCAATAAAGCAACCAATGACGCCATCTATGAATGGGACATGGTAAATGATCAGTTTGAATGGGGTGACGGATTTCAAAGAGTATTTGGTTTTGATTTAACGGATAAACCTTTCAGGCTTGCCGATTGGGTTTCACTGATGCATCCTGCAGATGCAAAAAAGCATAAATCTGATTGGGACCGGTTTATCAAAAACAGAGAAGAGAACAAGTGGCAAAAGCAGTTCAAGTTCAAACAATCAGACGGCAAATATCTCTATGTTGAAGAGATCGGATATCTGATCAGAAGTTCAAAAGGGAAACCGGTCAGGATGATCGGGGCTCTCAGAGACATTACCGATTCTAAGCTGAATACCCTTCAGGGAAACACTAAAGAGAATATTTCTGATATATTTACAAAAGAAAAAAGCCTTTCTACAACGTTAGATCAGGTTTTGAACTTTATAGGCACCTTTGGTAATTATACATCCTGTGAACTGTGGCTGATCAGTGATGAAAAACAGGAAATCTACCTTAGAAACTATTTCATTGATGGTCAGGCTCCGGAACAGTTTTACAATGTTGAGCCAAAAAATGCCCGATTCAAATATGGTGAAGCACTGCCCGGAATCGTCTGGAAACGTGGCACAACTACCCGCTGGGATGGAAAAGATTCAAATATCGCATTCATGAAGGCCTCGGCTGCCCATAATGATCATCTAAAATCCGCAATCGGAATACCACTGATTCACAAAGATCAAATTATTGGAGTATTGATTCTTTACTCTGATGAGTCTTCTTTTGAAAATTGGATTGAGTCAAAAACACTGGCCTCAATTGCACCATTTATTGGATCTGAAATTGTCAGAAAACAGCAAGAAGAGGAGATGAGGCTACTTTTCGAGAGTGCTCCTGAAATTATATCCTTGGCCGGCCAGGATGGCTACTTCACCAAGGTTAACCCCGCTTTTTGTAAATTATTGGGATATAGTGAAAAGGAGCTCACTTCTGTTCCCTTCACCGAATTTCTGCACCCCGATGATATAATACGAACCGAACAGGAATTTCAGGAAACCATTACCGGTGAACGCTATGCCGACAACTTTACCAATCGTTATCGCACTAAAAGCGGACAATACAAATGGATTGCATGGGCCTCTTCGGGTGTGATTAATGAAGATGGTTATGTGTTCGCATACGGACGGGATGTAAGTGAGATTGTCGAACTCCAGAACCTTCTCGACAATGCCAATCAACTGGCCCGTGTAGGTGCATGGGAAATTGATGTCCAAAGCCAAAAAGTCTACATGTCTAAAATGGCTAAGGAAATTCACGAACTGGAGCAAAATTATGAATCAGATCTTAAGACCGGCATCAATTTTTATCGAGAGGATGTCAGGCCAATTATTCGTAAAAAGGTAGAACAGGCAATGAGCGCCGGAAGCACATGGGACCTGGAACTACCCATCATCACCGCAAAGGGCAATGAACGATGGATTCGTTCTATCGGTAAAGCAGAAATGACCAATGACAAATGTGTAAAGGTTTTTGGCAGTGTACAGGATATCCATGAAAGAAAAATGATCGAACAGGATCTGCAAAACCTGAATGAGATTTTGCAAAAATATACACGTGAACTGGAAATCTCCAATGCAGAACTTGAACAGTTCGCATATGTTGCATCACATGATCTGCAAGAACCTCTCAGAATGATCACATCATTCATGGAACTTCTTAAATCCCGTTATGGTGACCGGCTCGATGAAAAAGCTCACGAATACATTCACTTCGCCACAGATGGCGCCAAACGGATGCGGCAGATCATCCTCGATCTGCTGAACTTTTCCAGAGTAGGCAAAAGCGACCATGATAAAGAGTCTGTAAATATTACAGGTGTCATCGAACTGGTATGTCAGCTACAACAAAAACTGATCAGAGAGAGTAGTGCCGTTATTGAGTTCAGTGAACTGCCAACTATAGAAACATATCGATCACCTTTGATACAGATATTTCAAAACCTGATCAGTAATGCCATTAAATACAGCAAACCGAACCAGGCACCGTTGATCCAGATTAGTGCAAAAGAGTTGAATAGTGATTGGCAATTTTCAGTAAAAGATCATGGTATTGGCATCGATGAAAACTACTTCGAGAAAATTTTTATCATCTTTCAGCGACTGCATCAAAAAGAAGAGTATTCAGGTACCGGAATCGGTCTGACGGTGGTGAAAAAAATTCTTGATAATATTGGTGGAAAGATTTGGGTTGAATCAGTGAAAGAGGAAGGAACTGTATTCCATTTCACGATACCGAAATAAATGTTCTCATTTAAACTGGATCCATATCGGACGTAATCGCCTTAATCCACTTTGCCACTCATTATCTCTGTATTTTATCTCCTGATCCGATATCAAGTCATACCTATATTGGTTATATACCGGACCCAGGATGGTCTCCACACGGCCCATCTGCGGATCTACCAAAATGATATAACCCCAACTCGGATTTCTCATATCACCTCTGCTTCCAAATGAAGAGATAATCTCCTCACGGGAGAGCCAGATCAAATAGGATTGCAGATTGTGAAAGGATGGCATTTCAGATAATCGACGAATATGTTCTTTGTACGTTTCGGGAATAAAATTCCCAAAAAAGGGTTCAACCGAACGGCTTTGAATTTGAATCGTAAATCTCTCTTCAAAATCATACCAAATCGACGGATTGATGAACCGGCTTGCCGTCAACTCCGGATTATCATTGAGTGTTAATACAACCACTCTTGGAATAGTTACTGTACTGAATCGATGTGTAGGATATCGAAGCCTTGAAACGGTTCCATCACCAAAATCCCATTGAACCTGTCCGATTTCTACATTTTCAACGATCGGTGTGAAGCTGATGACACCGGCCTCTTTTCTCTCAATGGCAATATCTATAAACGGCGATAGTACTTCACCCAACGTCGTATCCGCAGCCGGTGATTGTGCATTGGATAATACCGGCATCAGGCAAATAACCGGTAATCCCAATCCTATGGCCAATAAAGCACACTTTATTCGAACCATATTCAAATTATTCTTGACAGTTCATAGAGTAAAGTAGTAAATGTGAGGCAAAGAATCTCTGCGATAAGATATCTGCGAAAAAAGTAAATCCCTCTTTTGAAAAAACACTCAACTCCTTATCTTACTGAAACTTTTAAAAAGGGCAGATGAAAAGGCTCCTACCGAACTTTTTTACTACATATATCGACTATACTCAAATCCGACCCGGTTTCCGTTGTCGGATTTTTTTTGGTTCATTGCTCAACCTTAAACCCATTCCAAAACAGTTCCTACTATGACACCAGCAACACCGGTCTATAAACCCGCAATCCTGGCTCTGTCAGATGGCACCGTAGTGAAAGGCAGATCTATCGGCACTATTGGAACCACGGGCGGAGAACTCTGTTTCAATACAAGCATGACAGGCTATCAGGAGATTTTTACCGATCCAAGTTATTATGGGCAACTCATGATGATGACCTATCCGCATATCGGAAATTATGGTACTATGAGCCGGGATGATGAGGCCAGAAAAGTGATGATTGCCGGATTGATCGTCCGATCTTTCTCAGATGATTTCAGCAATCCTATAGCTGATGGCAGCTTGCAGGAGTATCTGGAAAGAAATAAGGTCATTGGAATTTCCGGAGTTGATACTCGTAAGCTGGTCAGGCATATCCGCACCAAGGGGGTGATGAATGCTGTAATTAGTTCAGATAACCTCAACGAAGAAGATCTCATCCGGCAAGCAAAAGCGTGGGATTCCATGGTAGGGCTTGAACTCGCCTCAAAGGTTACCCGCAAGGAGGCTCAAACAATACCCTCTGACGGACCTTTCAAAGTCGCTGTTTTTGATTACGGTGTAAAACAGAATATCATCAACAATTTTGTAGCCAGAGGCTGCACCTTACGGATTTTTCCCGCTGAGGCAGATCTGGAAGAAGTGAAAGCCTGGAAAGCAGATGGCTATTTCTTTAGTAATGGCCCCGGCGATCCTAACGCCTCAGCACATTACGGGCTGCCAATGGTGGAATATGCAAAATCAACCGGAAAACCACTCTTTGGCATTTGTCTGGGTCACCAATTGATGGCGCTTTCTGAAGGGATCCCTGTCCGCAAAATGTTTGTTGGCCATCGCGGCGCAAACCAGCCGGTAAAAAATGTCCGAACCGGCCTGGTTGAAATAAGTACTCAGAATCATGGATTTGCGGTTGACGAAAAAAACCTGGATGAATCCAAGGCAGAAGTGACACATATCAATCTTAATGACAATACAATCGAGGGGTTACAGTTCAAAAACTTCAACGGAATGTCTGTCCAATACCACCCTGAAGCATCCCCCGGCCCGCACGACTCTTCCTATCTTTTTGATCAATTCCTGGAGATGATCAAAGAGGCTCAAACAACATCTTAAAAATATCACTACTCAAAAAATCAAATAACGAACTATGCCACGTCGCGACGACATAAATAAAATATTGATCATCGGCTCCGGCCCCATTGTGATTGGCCAGGCTTGTGAATTTGATTACTCAGGAACACAAGCGTGCCGCTCTCTTAAAGAGGAAGGTTACAAAGTTGTACTGATCAACTCCAATCCGGCCACGATCATGACCGACCCCATGATGGCGGATTCGATCTACCTGAAACCTCTGACTACAGAATCGATCCGTGAAATCGTAAAAATTGAGAAACCGGATGCCGTACTTCCAACGATGGGTGGCCAAACCGCGCTCAACCTGGCCCGTGATCTGCAGCACGAGGGCTTCTGGAGAGAAAATGGTGTTAAAATTATCGGTGTAAACATGGATGCGGTCGATATCACCGAAGACCGTCAGCTTTTCAGGGACCTGATGGAGCGAATTGGCATTGAACAGTGTAAAAGCCGCACGGCGCACTCACTGCTGGATGCAAAAGAGATTGTGGAAGAACTTGGCGGTTTGCCGATTGTGATCCGGCCATCTTTTACACTTGGAGGAAGCGGTGGCGGTATCGTTTGGAATGAAGATCAATTTGAGCGCAAAATACTGCGAGGCCTGGAAATGAGCCCGGTTCATCAGATTCTTATTGAGGAGAGTATTTTTGGCTGGAAGGAGTTTGAACTGGAACTTTTACGTGATGATAATAACAACGTTGTCATCGTTTGTCCGATCGAAAACCTGGATCCGATGGGTGTCCATACAGGCGATTCAGTAACAGTAGCTCCTACACAAACGCTGACAGATAAACAGTATCAATTGATGAGAGATGCTGCCATTCGAATGATGCGTTCAATCGGAGAGTTTGCAGGCGGTTGTAATGTACAATTTGCCATGGAGCCCGGTAGTGACAGGCTGGTCGCAATCGAGATCAACCCCAGGGTAAGTCGCTCATCTGCACTTGCCTCCAAGGCAACCGGCTATCCGATTGCAAAAATTGCTACCAAACTGGCTGTCGGTTATACACTTGACGAACTGCCCAATCCGATTACACAGGTATCATCAGCTTGTTTTGAGCCTTCAATTGATTACGTTGTGGTCAAAATACCCAGATTCAACTTTGATAAATTTTCGGGTGTGGATGAAGAGCTAACCACTCAGATGAAAGCTGTTGGAGAGGTGATGTCGATCGGCAGAACATTCCCGGAAGCTCTCAATAAAGCGTGGCAATCACTTGAGATCGGCCGCTCCGGGTTGGGAGCAGATGGCTATAGTCAGCCTGATCGGAGTTATGTCCGCGAGCGCCTTTTAAAGCCATATTGGGATCGTACCCTTCAAATCAGAAATGCTTTTAAATTTGGCACTTCCGTTGAAGAGCTTGCAGACATCACCAAGGTTGACCCGTGGTTTCTGCAACAGATTCGTTATATGGTAAGCCTCGAAAACAGAACGGAAGGCCAGTCACTTGAGTCTATCCAAAAGGAAGAGCTTTATGAGATGAAACGTGCCGGTTTTTCAGATGTACAGCTTGCATGGCTGCTCAGCAAGGGCGGAGAGAAAATCACTGAAAACATGGTGCGGCAGAAACGGCTCTCCATGGGGCTCAAACCTGTTTTTAAAATGGTTGATACCTGTGCTGCAGAGTTTCCGGCAGAAACACCCTATTACTATTCCACCTATGAATCAGAAAATGAGAGCGTAGTCACGGATCGTAAAAAAGTGATGATTCTGGGCAGCGGCCCTAACAGGATCGGCCAGGGG
>SKZL01000390.1 GCA_007127395.1 Balneolaceae bacterium | reverse complement strand
GAGTATCCTTGGCGGTTCCTTTTGTCACACCCGGACTACTCGGTTTACCCAGGGTGAGAGCACCGCTGCCTGCCTGAATCAGGAAAGAGTCGGCATGACCATGATAGTTCCCTTCAAACTTGATAATCTTTTCTCTACCGGTATAACCTCTCGCTACTCTGATTGCACTCATGCACGCTTCTGTACCGGAGTTAACCATCCTGACTCTCTCCACATTCGGCACCATATTCTGAACCAGCTCCGCCATATCAATCTCAATCGAAGTCGGTGCCCCGAAAGAGGTAGAGTTAAAAGAGGCATCCTGAACCGCTTTAATCACTGCCGGATATGCGTGCCCCAGGATCATTGGTCCCCAGGAGCCGACATAGTCGATATACTCATTTCCATCTTCATCTGTGATAATGGAACCCTTAGCCTTTTTAAAAAAAACAGGAACTCCGCCGACAGATTTAAATGCACGTGCCGGTGAGTTTACACCACCCGGAATAAATTTTTGTGCACGTTCAAACAGGAACTCACTTTTAAGTAACATCCGATAACTATTTTTTGTCATAAATTTTCATTCCTCTTTGCAGCTTTTTGTGATCTAAAATTAGTCACTCATATTTTGGAGAGCAGCAATTCTGTCATCCAGTGGCGGATGGGTCATGAAAAGAGCCTTTAAACCACTTCTCTTGCCACCTGTGATACCAAATGCCCGCATTGATTCCGGCAACTGGTTTGGTACCTGTGTCTCTGCCTTCAATCTTTGCAGTGCACGGATCATCCCCTGGCGGCTGCCGAGCCTTGCTCCGTCGCGGTCGGCCACAAATTCACGGCGGCGCGAGAACCAAAATACGATAGTGGACGCCAGAATCGCCAGTACAATCTCTGCAACGATAGTTGTCAGAAAATATCCGATTCCCAGCCCCCTTTCATTTTTCAGCACAACACGATCCACCACAAAACCGATGATTCTTGCCAGGAACATCACAAATGTATTTACAACGCCCTGTATCAAGGCCAATGTAATCATGTCGCCATTTGCAACATGCCCCACTTCATGCCCAAGAACGGCCTCAATCTCATCACGGTCAAAACGGTTCATCATGCCGCTGCTCACAGCTACCAAGGCTTTGTTTCTATTGGCTCCGGTAGCAAATGCATTTGCCTGTTGTGCTTCAAATATCCCGACCTCCGGCATACCGATCCCGGCTTCTTTTGCCTGTCGCTCTACTGTTCTGACCAGCCACTCTTCAGAGGAGTTTCTCGGCTTGTCGATCAGTTGAATCTTCATAGTCCATTTTGCAATTTTTTTGGAGAGCAACAGAGAAATACCGGACCCTGCCATCCCAAAAATAAAGCAGAAAATAAGGAGTGCCTGAAGGTTCAGATTCGTGCCGGTTTCGTCCAGAAACGAACCTACGCCAAGGAGGTTCAGTGTAATGCTTGCCACCACAATAATGGCCAGGTTTGTACCCAAAAATAGAACAACTCGTTTCATATCAATCTTCTTTAAAAATTTTTACGTTCATTCAAATTTTTACTCATTAACAACGATTCAGAGCCGTTTGTTCTTGCACGAAATAAGTGAACTTTCTATGCCGGCCTGAACATGTTTTAACAGTGATTACAGTTTACAATAATCGTGCCGCATCTTTGGCAAAATAGGTGGCAATCAGGTCGGCACCGGCTCTTTTAAATGCAATCAAAGCTTCCATCATCGCTTCTTCTTCATTCAGCCATCCCATTTTTGAAGCCGCTTTAATCATGGCATACTCTCCTGATACATTATATACGGATACAGGTATAGAGACAGCTTCCTTTACTGCCCTGACCACATCCAGATAGGGTAGCCCCGGTTTTACCATCACAATATCAGCCCCTTCAAGTTCATCAGTAACAGCCTCTTTCACAGCCTCTGTCACATTAGCCGGGTCCATTTGATATGTTTTCTTGTCCCCGAATCCGGGTGCAGAATCAAGTGCATCACGGAAAGGGCCATAGTAGGACGAAGCATATTTGGCACTGTAAGACATGATCCCTCTGTCCACAAAGCCATTCTCCTCCAGTGCTTCCCGGATCAACAAAATTCGTCCGTCCATCATATCGGATGGTGCCACAAAATCTGCACCTGCTTCGGCATGACTTACCGACATTTTGGCAAGCAGATCCGCACTTTCGTCATTCACGATCTGCCCATTTTCCACAATTCCATCATGGCCATAACTGCTGTATGGATCAAAAGCCACATCGGTCATCACCACCAGCTCCGGAAACTCATTTTTCAGAAGCCTAACAGTGCTCTGCATCAATCCCTTCGGATTCAAAGCCTCTTTTCCCTCGTTATCCTTCTTATCATCTGGAACCATGGCAAAGAGCAGTACAGAAGGGATCCCCAGGTTAATCAACTCCTCAGCCTCTTTCAGAAGAAGATCCGCTGTGAATCGGTAGTACCCCGGCATCGATGCGATCTCCTCGCGGTTCCCTTTTCCCTCCATTACAAAGAGCGGTGCAATAAAATCATTGACAGAAAGTGTATGTTCTGACACCATTCTTCGGATATTCTCACAGGATCTCAAACGCCGGCCTCTGGAATAGGGAAATTCTGATGCATTCATGATAACAGTGATTATTCGTTGATTAATAGGTTCGTGTCATGCGGGACGGCACAACCAATGTAATATCGGCTGCCTGCAGGTCATCCGGATCTACATTTTCAGGATCCTCTGACAGAATCGTATTAATGGTTAGAAACCGATACCCTTTTACGGCCTGTTCAATATACCAAACAATTCCTTCTCTTTGATTTGAATGATATGAACCGTTCACGTGGAACATCCGGTCATTCAACTTCATATTCAACAGAATAAAATGAGCCATGGTGGCATCCTTAATTGCCTGAGCATAGATAAGGTTATCGCCACCGTGACCGCCCGCTGCCTCTGAAATATTGGCATAAGATGGCAGTGTAACATCCACCTCAACAGGAAGAGGGGCGATCCACTGTTTGGCTTCATCGCTAAGTGAATCCAGAATTTCCAGTCCACCCCTGAAAACAGCAGATGCATATCGCCGGGGAATATTTGTAGCAACTACACTCAATCCGGCATCTTTTGCAAACTCCAGAATCGGTTTATAATCCGTGGCATAATTATTCCAGAGCCTCGCTTCACTTTCAAAGCTGCTTTGGCTGATTAACCCGTCAAAATATTCATCAATCAATATCTGTTGATCTGCCTCAAACATCTCCAACCCCACATGGGTTCGCTTGCTCTCATCGGCAGCCAGATCTCTGACAAGTTCCAATTGCAGCCAGTGTGCGATGGCATCATTATGAAGCTCTCCAAAAAAGATCATATCTGCATCGGTTGCACGGTTCAACAGTTCAGAATAGGTGATCACCTCCCCCTCACTGTTATAGAGCAGATATGCTGGTTTGTCCTTTTCTGCCTGAGCCAAACAGACCGAACCCAAAAACAACCCTGTAAGCAGAAGCAGATGTCGAATCATCATAAAATGTACCATAGTTTCATTTCACTGTTATTGAATGTTAATTTCCCAGTGACCTGAGCCTTGCGGCTTCAAATTCATCACCTGATGTCCATTCCATCATTTCATCCCGATTGATCACATCGTATGCAATCCTGAATATCAATCTTACATCACTCTCCATTCCGGACATGTCCCAATACTCATTAATCTCATCAAAGACCGTATGATAAATGGCGGCATTGACACTATCCGCGACTGCCGCCCAGTTATCCGGCTTATCGATATAATCGCGGCCAGGATTGGGATAGATTGCAGGAATTCCAATCCGCGCAAATGAGAAGTGATCTGATCTGTAGAATATCCCTTGTTCAGGCCGTGGATCTGGCATTGCCACACGATTTGCCTCCTGCAAATGTTTTTTGAAGACATCAGTCAATGTATTTCTGCCTGAACCGACCAGAACCAAATCCCTGGTTTCGCCATATGGCTGCATGCTATCAAGATTGATATTGGCCGATACCTTTCCCGGTTCAACAGTCGGGTTCTGCGACCAGTAACGCGATCCCAACAGACCCATCTCTTCTGCACCAACAAAGAGGAATTTAACACTTCGCCTCAACTCATTTTCCACCTCTTTGAGAGCATTTGCCATTTCAAGCACTGCACTAACACCTGATGCATTATCAATAGCACCGTTATTGATCGAGTCACCATCAACAGGTTCAGTGATACCCAGATGATCATGATGAGCTGAAAAGATCACATACTCATCACGAAGGCTACGGTCGTTACCCTCTATCTTTGCAACCACATTTTTTGAGGATTTGTCACTGTAGCTTGCATTCAGATCCAGGTCAATTGTCACACCTTCCAGTGTAACCGGCCTGAACTCTCTTGAAGCCGCTGCATCAAGCATCTCATGAAGATCAAGTCCTGCACCATTAAATAACCGTGAGCTGCTCTCTTCTGTAAGCCAGCTATTAAATTCAGGCACATTTTCGGACTGCATTCCATTACTCTTCAAGGCAAACCGGACACGGCCCCAGCTATTTGAGACCACATTCCAGCCATAACCGGCAGTCGGAGTAGTATGTATGATAATTGCACCCAGTGCACCCATCTCTTCGGCTATTTCATACTTATAACTCCACCTCCCATAATAGAGGCGCGCATCCCCTTCAAAAATTTCAGGATCATGAGAAGGGTCGCTGTTTTTAAATAGCAGTACCTTCCCGGAAACATCCACATCCTTGTAATCATCCCAGTCGAATTCGGGTGCCTGTATTCCGTAACCGACATAGACCACTTCTGCATCCCTGATTGATACGGTTTCTGCTTCATTACTTGGCCAGGCCATAAATTCACTGCTGAAGGTCAGATTTGAAGTAACATTATTGCCACTTCGAATCACAAAACTGGCTGTTTCACCATCAACCTGCTGTCCCAATAGTGGAAACTCCTGTATATAGCTTCCATCCGGCATCCCCGGATCAATGCCCATCCTTTCGAGCTCACCTACCAGATAATCAATCGTCAGCTCCTCACCCCTTGTTGCAGGTGCACGGCCTTCAAACTCATCAGATGCCAATATTTCAATATGGTTCAGCAGACTCTCTTCTGTAATCAAAAGTTCTGCTTGATCCATTTGTGAACCGGCCTGACATCCGACAATTAATATCAGAATAATCAAGAATGAATATTTTCTCATAATACTTTTTAATTTTTTTGGATTAGAAATTAAAATTAGGCTTTCGAATCATCAGGTACAAAATTATATCTTTCACAACCCTCATGATGAAGGAAATTATTTCTCTTAACTCACTTTTTCCGTATGATCTGAATATGAATAGTCTAAAATCGTTCTATAGGGATAAGATAATTCTCATTACAGGAGCTGCCAGCGGGATTGGTAAACGTTTTGCGGAAAAGGTCTATCAGCTTTCTGAACCAACACTCATTTTATGGGATCGTAATCCTGCAATTCTAACTGAATTAAAACAGCAACTCAATACGCCTTCAAATATTTATACTGCGGATATTGACATATCTGATCCTGAGCGTATTCAAGCAGAGGCAGATAATCTCATCGAACATAATCTGATCCCGGATATCGTTATAAATTGTGCCGGAATCGTTATTGGCAAAAACTTTCATCAACATACTCAGGATGATATTGAACGAACTATTCAGATCAATACTACCGGCAGCATGTGGGTGGCACATGCATTTCTGAATGAGATGATCCAAAGGAGCAGCGGACATATTGTAAATCTCGGATCTGCCTCAGGTTATATTGGAAACCCAAGAATGAGTGTCTATGCTGCAAGTAAATGGGCGGTACTTGGATGGTCTGAATCATTACGAATTGAGATGAATCAACTAAAAACCGGAGTGTCCGTAACCACTGTGATACCCAGTTATATCAATACCGGAATGTTTGATGGTGTTAAAGCACCACTTTTTACACCTATACTGGAAACAGATGATCTGGTGGATCATATGCTCTATGGCATATTCAAAAAGAAAAAAGAGATCAAGGCTCCCTTTATCGTTCATTTTGTGCCATTTTTAAAATCGATTTTGCCAAAATCATTTTTTGACTGGCTGGCCGGATCTGTATTAGGTGTTTACACTTCAATGAACTCTTTTCAGGGTAGAAAACCAAAATCTTCATGAAAATACAAGAGAGTGTAAAAAAGCTCAGGAGTGGATATCAATCAGGTATTAATCGTTCATATGAAAGTCGGAAATCCCATCTGCTTCAACTGAGAGAGCTTGTTTTAAATCATGAGACTCAACTATGTGATGCTATCAAAAAGGATTTCAATAAACCATTTAATGAGGCATTCATTACTGAGGTTTTTACTGTTCTCAGTGAGATTGATATTCATTTAAAAAATTTAAAAAAGTGGATGAGCCCTGAACGTGTGGGCACTTCTATTACTACATTCCCTTCCAAAAACAAGATCTATAAACAGCCTTATGGAACTGTCTGTGTAATTGGTGCCTGGAATTATCCACTACATCTCTCCTTAATGCCACTTATCGGAGCTATTTCGGCTGGAAATACCGTTGTTTTAAAACCTTCTGAACTCGCTCCGCACACTTCAGCTATACTTTCAAAATTACTAAATGATACCTATGATTCATCTTTTCTGACTGTCATAGAGGGAGGTGTTCCTGAAACTGAGCTTCTTTTAAAGCAAAAACTTGATAAAATATTTTTTACCGGCAGTACCCGTGTCGGAAAGATTATCATGAAGGCTGCCTCAGAGAACCTCACCCCTGTTACACTTGAATTGGGTGGAAAAAGTCCGGCCATTATTCATCATGATGCGAATCTATCCGTTGCTGCAAAAAGAATCTGGTGGGGGAAGGTGATCAATGCCGGTCAGACATGTGTGGCTCCTGATTATGTTGTTGTTCACGAATCCGTAGCAGAATCTTTTATAGAGAAGAAAAAAAAAGTACTATCCGATTTCTTTCAAAATGATTTCATAATT
>SKZL01000190.1 GCA_007127395.1 Balneolaceae bacterium | reverse complement strand
CCGTTCGAAATCAAGGATCAGATCCCGACTAATGAGGAAGTACGGCTGCGTTATCGATACCTGGACCTCAGAAGGCCGGAACTTCAAAAGAATTTGATGTTGCGATCGGATGTCTGCCACACGATCCGGCAGTTTTATCACGATAAAGCATTTGCTGAGGTGGAGACACCCGTACTGATGAAATCAACTCCGGAAGGCGCACGCGACTACCTGGTGCCCAGCCGTGTGAATGCGGGGAAATTTTTCGCGCTGCCCCAGAGTCCGCAGACCTACAAGCAGATTCTGATGGTCTCCGGAATGGATCGCTATTTTCAGATAGTGAAGTGTTTTCGTGATGAGGACCTTCGTGCCGATCGTCAGCCGGAATTTACCCAGGTGGATGTGGAGATGTCGTTTATTGATGAGGAGGTGATCTACTCGGTTCATGAAGATCTGCTTTCAACAATCTGGAAAAACCATATGGGAGTCGATATCCCAACGCCGTTTCCCAGAATGACCTACAAGCAGGCGATGGAAACGTACGGTTCAGACAAACCGGATACCCGGTTTGATGTGAAGATCCACGACCTGTCGGATATTGTAGCAGATTCCGGTTTCAAGATTTTTAACTCGACTGTGGAGAAGGGCGGGAGAGTCCTCTCTATTACTATACCCGGACAGGGTGAACTCGGACGTGGTGCGCTGGATCGGCTCACAGAGAAAGCGAAATCGCAGGCAGGTGCCGGGGGTATGATTTTTATGAAACGTATGGACGGGGAGATCACCTGCAGTGTGGGCAAATTCCTGGATGATGAGACCATGCTTGCCATGGCGGATGCATCAGAGGCAGCCGATGGCGATCTGGTGCTGATCCTGGCGGGGCCTTCACCGGATGTCTACCAACAGATGGGGAATTTGCGACTGATTGCAGGAAAGGATTTTGATCTGATCGATGAGAGCCTGACTCGCTTTTTATGGGTAACCGAATTTCCGCTTTTTGAGTGGTCGAAGGAGGACCTGCGGTTCTATTCTCTCCATCACCCGTTTACATCACCAAAACCGGAAGATATTCCGCTGTTGGATGAAGATGCTGCCAAAGTGAATGCCAGGGCATACGATTTGGTTTTGAATGGTAATGAAATTGGCGGCGGATCGATCCGGATTCATGATACGAACCTGCAGCAGAAGATTTTCGGTATTTTGGGAATTGAGAAGGAGGAAGCTCAGGAGAAGTTTGGGTTTCTGCTGGATGCGTTCCGGTATGGCGCACCTCCGCATGGCGGGATTGCATTGGGCCTGGACCGTATCATCATGCTGATGGCCGGCGCACAGAGCCTGAGGGATGTGATCGCATTTCCGAAAAACCAGAAAGCACAGAGCCTGATGGACAATTCGCCCGATTTTGTGGAAGAGAAACAGTTGAAAGAGCTGCATATTGAGCTCAGAAAATCAGCTCTCGACTCTTAATCTGACATACTCATTCATCTATCATCATCCTAATTATCAACTTAAGTATATCAAAAACTTTAGATTTGTGGAGTGACCCATGAAAACAGCAGGAATAGACGGGTGTAAAGCGGGATGGATCATGATGACGCTGGGCGAAGAGCCGCGTTATGAAATTTTGAGATCAGATGATGAACTGTTGAACGCTCTGAATGAATTTGACAGAATTTTTATCGATATGCCGATCGGCCTGGAGGAGGAAGAGTATAACCGTGAGTGTGACACCCTGCTTCGAAAAAAACTGGGTAAAGAGTATGCACCCAGTGTGTTTAGCCCGCCAATACGAGCCGCACTTCATGCACCTTCTTACGTAGAGGCAAACATGCAGAGTTATGAGATCACGGAGAAAAAACTGACGGTTCAATCCTGGAATATCACACCAAAAATTCGTGTTCTGGATCGTTTTCTGACAGAATTACCGGATCTTCAGGAGAAAGTACTTGAGAGTCACCCCGAATTACTTTTTATGAACCTGAACGGCGGGATGATCTATCAAAAGAAAAATACAAAAAAGGGACTGAGGCACAGGTTGGATCTGGTTAAAGCACATGAACCGATAGCATCCGATTTCTTTAGAGAGATCAAAGAGGAGTACCGTCGCAATGAAGTAGAGGAGGATGATATTGTGGATGCACTGGTCCTGGCGCTCGCTGCCAAGCATTCGATCGAAAAAGGGATCAAAACCCTCCCTGAAGAGCCATCCATAGACTCACAAGGGCTCAAAATGGCGATCCACTATACCTAAAGAGGGGCTACTTCCCTTCGCTTCTCTCCAAAATATTTCGATACTTCACTCCGGACTTATGCACACGGTTCAAACCGTTGAAAGCAGCGATTTTATACGCTTCTGCATACGTTGGATAGTTGAGCACACGCTCTATGAAATATTTAATATCCCCATCAAATGCCATCACTGCCTGCCCGATGTGGATCATATCGGCTGCGTGCTCTCCTACAATATGCACTCCCAGAAGTTTCAGATTGTCTGAACGAAAAACGAGTTTCAGAATACCATCGGATTCATGGTTCAAAAAAGCACGTGTGAGCGATTCATAGTAAGCACGTCCCACTGTCACATCAATGCCAAGATCGATGGCCTGTGTTTCTGTGAGGCCGATACCGGCAACTTCCGGAATGGAGTAGATACCAAATGGCAGATCACGATTCCCCTGCATGGCATCATCACGATTTCCAAACATATGGGCGGAAGCCAGGCGACCTTGCAGGAATGAAGCGGATGCCAAAGAAGGCTGCCCGATAACATCACCTGCTGCATAGATACTCGGAACGGAGGTTCTGTAAGATTTATCGACTACGATATGGCCCACGTCTGTTTTTTCAATTCCAAGCTCATCCAGGCCAATTTTATCTGTATCAGGCAGTTTCGATCCGACATAAAGGGTGTATTCAGTTTCAACAACCTGTAGCCGGTTATCAGTTTTGGTCTTGTACAGCACCTCGTTACAAGTTCTGAGTGCGTTGTATGAAATTCGTTCGATCGTTGCCTCGTTCACGATCTGAATATTCTTCTTCTTGAGGATCTCAACAAGCTGATCTTTGACTTCAAGGTCCAAAAAGTTGAGCATCTCCGGTTCACTGTTCAAAATGGTCACTCTCGTTCCAAGTGCTGCAAAGGTAGTGGCAAATTCAAGGCTGATAATACCACCGCCGACAATCACAAGCCGGCGCGGGATATGTGTAAGCTCCAAAACTGAGGTGTAATCCAGAATATCTTTGTGATCCACCTTGAAATTCACAGGTTCGGCCGGACTACTTCCTGTTGAAACCAGAATAAATTCGGCTGTGTAGGTTTTTTTCTTGTTCTGGAAATCAACCACTTCAACATCATGCTCACCGGCGATTCTGCCCCATCCTCTTACAGTTTGAACCTCGTTCTTGATGATATCGTCTACATACTTTTTGTTTTTACTGTCCAGAATGGGGGACTTGTATTTCATGATGTCTTCCATCCGGAATCGTTCAAAGGGCTTGCGGCCTTTTTCATCGCCGAACTGGGATTCAAATGATTGAATAAGCTTGGATGCTGCGCGTAAAGCTTTACTGGGAACGGTGCCCTTACTGATCCAGGATCCACCCAGATTCTGTTTGCTCGCTTCTACGATCAATACTTTTTTTCCGAATTTGGTGCTCTGCATGGCACATGAGAAGCCTGCCGGGCCACTGCCAATGATGATTACGTCGTAATCAAATTTCATAAATAGGTTGTTTCTTTTATGTTTTTTAAAGCTGAACAGAACAGAGGGTTCAATTCTCTTCTTTTGACCAGCTTTTTGATGAAGATATGCTGAATATAAGCGGATTGTATCAGACATAGTAGCCATCTTTGGTTTTGAGAGGTTGCTTTTTGAAAAAAATTCCCGATAGCATCCGCTTTCTTACAACTTTTTTGTCTATTTAGGTGATATAAACAGATCATTTAGAAAAGGTGAAAAATAATGGAACGATGTCACCTCTTTTTTTTATTATTGTATCAAAGGAATAAAACCTAACATGTTGTCGACAAAAGTGTTAGTGAACAGTAAACATTAAATTAAAAGAGAAGTTATGTCATACAAATTACCTGAATTACCATATGCAAAGAACGCATTAGAGCCCAACATTGATGCCAAAACGATGGAGATCCATCACGGAAAGCATCATCAGGGTTATACAGACAAATTGAATGCTGCACTGGAAGGCCATGAATTTGCAAGTTTGCCAATAGAGGAGGTCTTAAGGAGAATAGAAGAAGTACCTACCGACAAACGTCAGGCAGTCATCAACAATGGAGGTGGTTTTGCTAACCATTCACTTTTTTGGAAAATACTTTCACCGAAAGGCGGAGGAGAGCCAACTGGAGAACTTGCTGATGCAATCAGAAAAAAGTTTGGTAGTTTTGAAAAGTTCAAGGAGCAGTTCAGCACTACAGCAGCCGGTCAATTTGGCTCCGGTTGGGGATGGCTTTGTGTAACAGCTGATGGTGATTTGAAAGTGATCTCAACTGCCAACCAGGATAGTCCATATATGCATGGGCTTACACCTATTTTGGGTGTGGATGTGTGGGAACATGCTTATTACCTGCACTACCAAAACAGACGTCCCGATTATATTGCCGCATTCTGGAATGTGGTCAATTGGGATCAGGTGAATAAGAACTACCTTGCCGCCAAATAAGAACGGCAATGACAACAGGTTCATAAACTGAAAAAGGCAGCCCTGGTGGCTGCCTTTTCTGTTTTAACATTTTTTTTGAAACAGATCAGTCAAACCTGAGAATAAACCAATCATCCCGTGATAACATACGTGGCTGTGAACGTTGTCTATGTTGATTCCTGTTTCTATTCCCATACATACCGCGGGCCTGCTGATTTGCAATTGCATCATTGTCGGATCTCATTCGAAATGTAGGCGGTTCCAGTGCAAATCCAAGCCAGAGATCGCCTTTCTGTGCTCTGAATAGTGTAGACCCATCCAGAGGTATCTTCATTTCAAGAGAGATTAGACGCCGGTCAGGATCTGATGCGATTTCAACACCATCAATTTCAATCTGACTCTTTTCAACAAATCCATATTCAGGACGACTGCTTCCATCGTATCGCTCAACGATCATAACCCTCTCGAATATTTGATCACCTAAAGATCTCATCAGCTCTACATTTTCCGTCTTTCGTGACCATTCAGGGTCGGTAGTGAACCCGTTGAAAGCACCCGGATACTCCCTTAGCAGGTTAAATGTTCCGGTTGGATAACCAATCCCGACAGCCCGCCTGTTCTCTTCTGAATTGCTCAGATAGACAATCAGACCCGACTGACGTATCGCCATGTCAAGCATTTGACTACGTACATCAGCGAAGAGATAGAGTATATCATCATGGATGTAGGCATGATAGCGAATATCTTCGGAATCATTAATAAGTGTGTTTCCTGTGACCCACCCGGCCAGGCTGCCATCGATGGGCAGGGATTCACCTTTTTGGTGAACCGTTATCTGTTTTGTTCCGGAACAGGAGATGAAAAAAGCAGTAATTATTAATAGTAACAGAAATCGATTCATGAGATATAGTAATTTGCTGATATTTTTGTTTGGCAGCTACCGGTTAAGTTATAAGATAAATGAATTGAAAATCGTTAGAAAACGGAAACGTCACTTTCATCTTCATTGTTGTGATGCAATGTGTGATATCCCTAAAATTGACTATATTTGAACCGATATCGAGAATAACCCCAAAAACTTTTAAAACATTTAAGATTATGCAATTTGGATTTGGTGTAGGTCCTGATACATCATGGATGCGAAAAGAACTGACAGACATTGGAATTGAAGAGCTGAAGACTCCGGAAGAGGTAGACCGTGTAATGGAAGAATATAAGGGTGGCACGATGTTGATGGCCATCAACTCGGTGTGCGGTTGTGCAGCCGGCAATGCAAGGCCGGGCCTCGCAATTGCATTGGAGCGATCTGATGTGAAACCGGATCACCTGGTGACCGTATTCGCGGGCCAGGACAAAGAAGCAACAGCTCGGGCGAGAGAGTATTTTAGTGAGTTTCCTCCTTCTTCACCTGCTTTTGCCTTTTTTGTGGATGGAAAAGTGAAAGCGATGATCCCGCGGCACCGTATTGAAGGCCGTACCCGTGAAGAGGTGGCTGAGGATTTAAAGGCCGTTTTTGACGCTTTTATCAAAAAAAGTGAAGCAGAGTAAAAGTCTTTAAAGGGGGGGTAAACACTGTTACGTTGAAATAACATCATTTCCAGACATGTATGAAATTGATAAGACACCCCCTTAATCCCCTCCCTGACTGTTATCGGGGTCTTGACACCCCCCTTAATCCCCCCTTTTTAGGGGGGAATTTTAAATTCTTGTGGTTAGAATTCCGCCGGATAACCATAGCTGTATCTGTCTGTACTGGACATTAAAATAGCCCTGGTTTCGTTGCAGAAGGTAGTTGTCAAACGGATAGTACTCATTTCGCATATTGGGCCTTTCGAATACATAGTTATACCTTGGATCTGATCGGTCGTAGGAGTATGACCAGATAATTGTATTCAGGTAGCGATCCACATACCACGGCGGGCCAAACAGAATGTACATCATTCCAAGGTCTGTTTTCCAGCCCTCTTTAAAGTTCGTAAACTGTTTATTTGCCTGCTCCACTCGCTCATAGTAAAGATTGATCACAGTTTTTGCCTGGTTCATATTTCCGATATGAGACAGCCAGAACCGGTCAATAGCCTCTTTGAGTGAGTCCGGATCTTGTATACTCATCATCGCTTCATGATCGCGGCGATCCATCAGATAGATGAGCGGTTCAGCCAGTTCCCTTGTGTTTACAATGGCCGGATAGTTTTCACTCAGTATGGCAAAATCACGCGCCTTATAGATATCATCTCCGCGCTCATCTGAGGTTTCTACCTCAAATCTGTAATTTCCTTTCTCCAAAAGCGGATACTTAAACTCAATCAAGACGCTGCCGGCTTGATCCAGCCTTCTTGTCACCGCATCAACAATTTCCGGATTTCTCATGTCAACACCCATGTAGGG
>SKZL01000309.1 GCA_007127395.1 Balneolaceae bacterium | reverse complement strand
TTCAAAAACCATCGCCGGATAGCATTGGGTTCAATTCCACGGTCCCGCAAACCCTGATCTTTGATTTTTTGCGATGGATTAGCCGTGATTTCATTCAGTACGTTAACAATGTATTCAGGAGTTTGATCCGGTTTTTCAAGGGGTTTACAGATTCTACAAGGCCGGTATCCATGAGCAAGTGCATCTTTGGAAAATTTAAAAAACTCCACATTCTCTCGTTTCGGTTTTCTGGCTCTACAGGTTGGCCTGCAAAAGATACCGGTTGTTTTTACCGCAGTATAAAAGAGCCCTTCAAATGAGGAATCTTTTTCCAAAATAGCGTTATACATGATTTCATCTGTAAGCAGGTCCATGTTGTGATGAATGTTCGTTATGGTTCAACGCTTGTAATGTATGAAAGAGAAGATGGTTCAGCTACCGAAAAATTGACAACTATTTATAAGTTGATGATTGCTGAGTTTTTTAATTCAGTGCTTTATTCAGATCATCAATGATATCGACTGCAGATTCAATACCGACTGAAAGCCGGATCAAGCCGACAGTAATGCCAGTTTTTTCTCGTACCTCAGTTAAAACAACAGCATGTGTCATGGAAGCCGGGTGCTGTATCAGCGTATCCACTGTTCCCAGGCTGACTGCCAGAGTTGCAAGCTCAACTCTATTCAACAAATTGACACCGGCATAATATCCTCCGGTTAAAGTACTACTTGCAATTGAAACGTCAGTAAATTGCCAAATTCCGAATTCTGTTCATTGTCTCGAATTTCATAGTTTATAGAAAAGCGATTACGTCCGGTCAAATAGTAATTTGCACCGATCGTGTATCCGGTCAGACGGTTGTCATCAAGGTCATTGTTGGGTGTGAAATATTCATAACGGGCAATGGTTTCGATTCGATCTGTTACATGCAACCCTGCTAGAAGATATCCGCCATTCATAGTTACACTTTCACTCCCTGGCAGGTTATCTTTACGTGTGATAAGTTCACCCCTGAAAAAGACCGGATTCCCGTCGTAATGAATGTCAAGCCCGGCACGGTTTCGAGACTGTTCACTATCCGGATTACCGGCAGGCAGATATTTGCCTGAATGGCCTGAAATACCAATCTCCAGATTGTGAGTCAGTTGAATACCCGCTCTGCCAATCAGGTCTTTAGGGTTCATTTGTGCAGTTTGATTGGCGCCGGTGCCGTTGATGATTGCGACGGCATAATTAAATCTGGACCGGCTGCCGCTTGCCTGTACGCCGATATCCCGGAACATGTTGAAGGTATTCAGTCGCCGGGTTGCCATTGAGCGTTCAATAGCTGGATTAAATGTAATCACCTCGGGGCCTTCCAGGCCGAATGGCAGTAAAAATTGTCCGGCCCGAATGGTTAGCAGATCGTGGATTCGATAATCTATTGAAGCATTTACCAGCCGTGGAGTTCTTTGTGGTGGTTCAACAAATCCGCCGATGAGATTGATACTTAATTGATCTGTGATATTACCGGCAATCCCGATTCTGGCTCGATAAATTGAGAAACCGGCAGGAACTCCGGGTGTCCGGTCGTCAACAAATTGTTGCTGAACAAATCCACGAATGTTATAAGAGGGATTAGAATGGTTTTCAGAGCTGTTTGATTGAGCATACAATGAAGCTGTACCTGTTACAAAAAAAAGGGTCAAAAAAATTGTTATTACTGTTTGTTTTGATTTCATGGTCGTTTGTTTTTGAATATCTATCGTGTATAAAAATTGGTACTAAATGAAAGAAGAGCCAATTACAAACCTTTAAAATGGTTTGATTGATTAGCAGGCTCTGCCCAATGATTGCACATTTCTTTTTGAAACCGTGTTCACTTTAAAATTGGTTTAACGTCTAGATCACTAAACATAACCGTTCATCATGACGTGGCGATATAGCCGTTTGAGTCCATGTACTTTAAAGTTCCACCAGAGTCGTGTTTCCTGTGTGGGCCGGTAGATCCACTCATTAATCAGGTTGCCTTGATAGTCGAATTCAAACATCATACATCGGCCATATCGCGTTAACAATGGGCAGCCGGATGCACCGTCATAATTGTTGGAAGGTTCATGCCCGAGGATCTGATCGATGATATTTCCGGCAACAACGGGTGCCTGTTTTCGAATCGTTGCGGCTGTTTTTGCTGCACCTGTTGCAGCATTGTCACCAACTCCAAAAATGTTTGAATACTGAGTATGTTGCAAGGTCTGTCGATCAACACTTAGCTGTCCGCCGATACCTTCACGGGTTAGCGGCCCATTTCTCAGTGGCTCAGGGGTCTGAAATGCGGGCATCGGATGCAACAGGTCGTACGGTTGCCTTATTTCGCGGCCGGTTCCATTCTCACCTGTCTCTTCAAAAATTGCTGTTCTTGTGGATATATCAATAGCGCGCAAGACGTGATTGTAATGATTCAAAATCCCACGTTTCTCAATCAATGGTGTGACAGCCTGATCCACTTTTGGGACAACCGGGAAAAGAGAAGGCCTGGTTGTGTAAAAGTGGACATTCGTACGATCACGTTTGCCTTCATTTCTCCATAAATCTTCAGAAAGCCATGTTATTTTTTGAGGGGCTCCACCGCATTTCACATATCCTGCAGGATATGTGAAAACAGCATTTCCTCCTTCAAAGTTTTTAGCAAGCTGTCTGTATTTTTCACTTGATTTGAGATCATATATGTTGGCAACATAATCTGTTTGTAATGCTTCTCTCAAATTTTCAATGGAGTCCAGGTTTGTTTCTACTCCAAGGCCTACGATCAGGTAATCATAACTGACTCTCTCTCCACCACGTGTAAGAATTCTGTTTTGATCAGGTTCAAAAGCTTGAACATAATCTTTAATCCATTTCATGCCGGATAGAAAGAGTGATTTTTGATCAAAAATGACATCTTCACGGTTGTAAACACCTGCTCCTACAAGGGTATATCCCGGTTGATAATGATGTTGCTCACGTGGTTCAATGACAGTGATATCCGCATCGGGAACGGCTCTCAACAACCTTGCGGCAGCAGTCAATCCGCCAATACTGCCTCCTGCGACAACAATTTTTGCTTTTTTGATCTGATCTGCCTCAGATGAAGAGATTTGCAAGCTCTTTCGATATCCATAGAATCCAGTGCCACCGCCAACAAGAAGGCCGCCGGCTCCGTAGCCGATGTATTTCAAGGCTTGTTTTCTACTTATTCCCTGATCTTTTTCAGTAAGTGAATGTTCCTTTAAGGTTTCAGAGCCGCTGTTATGGATGTTTTTTTCGTCTCCCATGATTTTTGGATCTTTTTTACAGTTTGTTTTACTTCTGATGTCAATAAAATAGGCCGGTTTCTATTTCTTTTGGGATAAAACCGGCTCAATTAGTTGATGTTTTCTAATCTATATCAGACTCCAGGTACCGGCAGAGGCAATATGGTAAGAGTCCATAAAGCAAACAGGGTCAGTAGTGCGGTGCCCACAAAGACAGTTGCCCAAACTCTTTGTCCTTCCACATAAGGAGCTGTGGCTGCACCTCCTCTAAACTTCACAACCAGTTCAATTGCGAGCAAGATTGTTGTTGCCGCTGCAGACATCATACAGAATGGGCAGATGGCTCCAATGACAAATAGTTGCAGATAAACAAAGCCCATGGAAGCTAAAAAGCCGAATGCAGTAATCGGCAGCAGAATTCGCTCAACTGTTTCATTTTTGCTTGTAAGCCAGATAGATCCGAGTGCGATCATTACGATGTAATAGACTGCACCGATTGCGGCAAGAGGTACGGGACCTACATAGGCCCATTGACTTGTTATAACCTGCATTGGCCCTGCAAGCTGAGCCGTGGCAGGTATGATAGGAATCACCCAAAAATGGATGGCTGTTAAAATAATGCTGGCTACCCAGCCAAGCATTGCAGTAAAGATGAATACGCCTAATAGTCTGTTCATTTTAGTAAAGTTTGTATTTATGTTTTGTTTTTATTTGACAATTTTTATTGTATTACCGTTTTAGCCCACTTCCACCGGCAGGTTTTTGGCGGCCCAATCGGGATAGCCATTTTCCAGCCTTGCTGCATTAAAACCATGGTTATTTAATATCTCTATAGCTTCATCAGCCATCAGGCAAAGAGGCCCCCTGCAGTAAACCACAATCTCCTTATCATCCGGGAGTTCGTTTAACCTCTCTTCAAGATTCTTTTTTGGTATAGAAAGTGCCTGCTTGATATGGGCGTTTAAATACTCTTCCTCCGGGCGAACGTCAATGATCACAACTTCTTGACGATTCATTTTATCCACCAACTCTTTGGGTGAAATGATCTGCAGAAACTTCTGACGGCTACGATAATCAACCAGCAATTGGTTTAATGTAGCGTTGTGCGAAAAGCTCAGTTTTCTCAGGGCACTCCATGCATCAAATACGTTTTGATCAGCCAACCGGTAATTGATGTATTTCCAATCGCGTTTCGACTCAATAATCCGAGCATTTTTCAATACCTGCAGATGCTGAGAGGCGTTTCCAATTGTCATATTTGTATGCTTTGCGATGTATTCAACAGAAGCAGGGCCTTGAGCAAGCAGGTCGAGAATCTCCAGGCGATGCGGATTACCAAGTGCTTTGGTTAATCCGGACATTTCCTGATAGAGAGTTGTCTTAAATTCACGAATATTCATAAGGAATCTGGTTTCTTTAGAAGTAATTTATAAAGAAATCTTTCATCATTCAATAAATATATGGAATGATAGATTGATAATTTTTGCATAGACTAAAGAACTAATATTATTAAATTTATACTGTATAAGATATTGTTCAATTTGTAACACATGTTACAAATGAACGGAGGATTATTGAGAGCAGAAGAGCTGTTTATCCGATTAAAAGCACTATATCGCTTAAGAGTAGGTTTAAAAGATAAATAAAATATTTTGCCACGGTTTATTCTATGGAGCTTTGAAGAAATTAAAATCAGTAATTTTCCCCGAACCCGAACCCGAACCCGAACCCGATGGCTGTCAGAACGGGCCGGGAAGGTTGAAGATATTCTGTGTTTTTTAAAGTCCCTTCTATAGTTGCTCTAAAAACTCTTCAAGGAGCTCTCGTAATGTAGGCCGACCAATCTCTTGAAGATCATATCCTACTTTTACCACATCCTGATCAATTTTAATGACTCTGGTAAGATCGATCGGAGTTCCAACCACAACCGTATCACACTCAACGGCTCTTATGGTTGCTTCCAGATCGCGAATCTGTTCTTCTCCATAACCCATTGCAGGAAGCACCTGTCCGATATCCGGATAGGTTTCAAATGTCTCTTTTAATTTACCGACAGCCTGATCTCTTGGGTCAACAAAACCGGCAGCACCAAACTTTTTGGCAGCAACGGTTGCGGCGCCATATTTCATGTTGCCATGCGATAATGTAGGGCCATCTTCAACAGCCAGAACCAGTTTTCCTTTAATTCGTTCAGGGAAATCAACGGATACAGGTGATGCAGCATCCACCACACGGGCAGTCGGATTGACCATAGCTATGTTTTCACGTAATTGCTGGATATCCTTAGCATCTGCTGTCTCCATTTTATTGATCACTACAATATCAGCTAATCGTAGTGTCGTCTCACCCGGATAGTAAGTCAACTCATGGCCTGCTCTGTGTGGATCGGCAACAGTGATAACCAGATCCGATTCGTAAAATGAGAAATCATTATTACCGCCATCCCAGACAATAATATCGGCTTCTTTTTCTGCTTCCCTCAGGATCGCTTCGTAATCGATACCTGCATAGATAATATTACCGCGTATGATGTGCGGTTCATACTCTTCCATCTCTTCAATGGTACAGTTGTGTTTGTCAAGATCACTGAGCTCTGCAAATCGCTGAACACGTTGTTCAACCAGATTACCGTACGGCATAGGATGCCGAATCGCTACGACCTTTTTACCCATATCCATCAACGATTCTATTATATGTCGCGAAGTCTGGCTTTTACCACATCCCGTTCGTACGGCACATATAGAAATGACAGGTTTGGAGCTTTTGATCATCGTCTGTTTTGGCCCGATCAAAAGAAAATCAGCTCCTGCACTATTAACGATTGAGCAGATACTCATCACCTCGTTATAGGAGATATCACTGTAAGAAAATGCACATTGGTCAATGTTAAATTCTTTGATCAGTTTAGGAAGATCATCTTGCGAATATATAGGTATTCCCTTTGGATAGAGTGAACCGGCTAACTCGGGCGGGTACAATCTTTCATCAATATCCGGAATCTGAGCAGCAGTAAAAGCTGCCACATGATATAGATTATTGTCGCGATAGTACGTATTGAAATTGTGAAAATCACGTCCTGCGGCCCCGATAATGATGGTATTAATTCTATTTTCTCTCATATCTGTTTGTATTTTAGATGGGTTTAATTGATATACCGAATGATCCCAAACATTCCGGATAATAATTACTACCCATTGAATGAACATTTTCCCTTAATTCGAATATTCTTCTCTTGCTTGATCAATTTTCTGATTGTCAGGCATCTTGAGCCGGGCTTTTCGTATTGCCTATACTATAATTTACTTTATTGAGATAAGGATTTAAAATATATATGAAATACCAATTCAGTAATCTTGAGCTACTCCATAAAATTAAGCCTCTTCCACCAACGCTTTTTAACCTGCAGAATCGGTGAATGATACTCTTATAAATATCATCTATTAAGGCATTTATCAGGGGGTGACTGGATGCGAAGGTATCAAAAGCTAAGCCTTGGTTCGATAAAATGGTTTTGCCAGTCAATTCTCTGCCAAACATACCAAAATCAATCCCGCCCACCCCTGTAACCGTTGCTGCCTGAGCCGGAGCCCGGGCCGGATCTGCCCCTCATGCCGGGGCCTCTACCAAAACGGACCGAATCGGGATGGAAGATTGAGTTATAACGTTCCAGTTGTGACTCATTGAGTAGAGATGAGAGGTCCTCCAGAAATTCATTGTAATATTCCAGAATTTGCTCTTGTTCAGCTTCTCGCTGCTCTCTGGATACTTGTCGTACCTGTCGGGTATACTCTCCCATCTTTGGAAACAGCTGTTCTCTTTGCTCTTCTGTAAGATCCAGATAACGGCTCAAACGATTTTGA
>SKZL01000062.1 GCA_007127395.1 Balneolaceae bacterium | reverse complement strand
CCGGTTTCCCCGGATACTGCAAAAGATGTGATCACTATTATCGAAAAATCAATCGAGAGCAGTGAAAAAAAGATGTCTGTGAAGCTTTGATCGACTCGGATTATAAGCCTAAATTCTTCTGAAAGGGGAAATTTCTGAATGAGCGTCGTGAACCAACTGTATCAATAACCGTTGTAATTCACCTTCAAGCCGGTTCTTAATATCCATAACATCTTCTCTCTCCGGAATCACAACCGGAGAACCGATTTTTAAAAAAAGCTCAGGCTTGTCACTCTTTAGATGAGCCGTATATATACCCACTGGAACAACTTTGATCCCGACCAGCTTTGAAATAATCCAGGCGAGACCATCTTTGAATTCCGGTTTATCCGTAGAAAAGGGAACTAAACGCCCTTCCGGATAGATAAAAAGGGATGCTTCTTCTCTCTCCATAGATTTTATGGCATAACGAAGTGATCTGACACTGCTTTTTTTGTCAGCAAGATTTACGGAAAATGCACCGATTTTTTTAAAGAACCGATGCCGCTGCATCTGCTTGTCTTCCATCATTGCCCGCGCTCTCTGTTTAAATACCTTTTGATTGAGCAAAAAAGGGATCAATCCGTCCCACCAACTTGTGTGGTTGAGATAGTAGATTGTCCTATCACCGGACTCAGGCAAATATTCTGCTTGAATCCAGACATTCTCAAATTTTCGCCAGAACAAATTTCGTACATAGATATCAAACAACCTGATAAACCAATCAGATTCCTGAGCTGCAATAAATTCTTTTGACTGCTTTGATGTTATGGATTTCAATGGTTCTCTGTTCAGATATCAGTAGAGGATATTGGATTAATCTTCAATCTTTTTACTACCCTCATAAAGTTCATACTCGAGTAGCCTGCATTCCAACGTAGAGTTGAAAAATTGCGTTCGGCTAGCCGCTCTCAGACCCACTTTTTTTGCCAGAGCCATATTCGCAGTGAAAACATAACCTGTTTTTCCGGGACATTCACTCTTCATAAAATCTCCAATCTGTTTATAGAGTGGCCTTAAATCTCTGTCATCACCCAATCGCATACCATAAGGAGGGTTTACAACCACAACCCCATCACCTTCCGGTACGGGTGTTTTACTGATATCACAAGTTTCAAAATGAATCAGATGGTCAACACCGGCTGTCTGTGCATTCTTTTTTGCTGCAATTATAGCCTGCGGATCGATATCTGTAGCAATAATCTTCCCCTGAAAATCTTTCAAAGCACTTTTCTTGGCTTCATCACGGATGCGAAGATAAAGTTCTTCGTCATATCCCACGATATGCATAAACCCAAAATTGTTTCTTAGTGAAGCGGGCGCACGGTTTAGTGCAATAAAGAGTGCTTCAATGGCAAGTGTTCCACTCCCGGTCATTGGATTGATAAAGTGATCCCCAGGCTTCCATCGGGTTGCCTGAACAATTCCGGCAGCCAGAGATTCCTGCATAGGAGCCGCTGCTGAAGATGTCCTGTAATTTCTCCTGGAAAGTGACTCCCCGGAGGTATCAATAAAAATTCTGGCAATGTCCCTGTTCCAAAAAAGGAACAGTACAGATTTCTGGAGGTCAGACCCACTGTCGGGCCTCAAATTCTTTTTGAACCGGATACGGTCTACAACTGCATCCTTGACAACAAGATTGGCGAACTGATCATTTTCAATCGTCGGATGGTCAACACGGGACGTAACAGAGAAGTATCCGTTATGAGGTATCCACTCTTCCCAGGGCATCCGTTTGATCCAATTACGAAGATCATCCGGTTTAAAAATCTGCTTCTCTTCAATGAGATAGTGTACCCGATGCGCCGTTCGCAACCAAAAGTTGAGCGTGATACAATCGTTCAGTGTTCCGGTTATTTCAATTCCGGTATCTCTGACCTCAATCGGCTTATAACCCAATTTCTCCACTTCCTGTTGAAGCGTAGGTGCCAGGCCAAGCGGACATGTGATACTGATCGTACTTTCTTTATTAAAGTCAGCCATAGATTTTGGAAACTGATTATGATAATTGAAATTAATTAAAACTTAATGGATCAACAGACTGCAAACAAAACAAAAAACGACCAACCGTTTATTTCAACGATCGGCCGTTTTTCTGATTTTGATAAATGAATGATATCAGGCTACATTCACCAGTTCAATTTCGAATACCAGGTCTTTGCCTGCCAACGGATGATTTGCATCCAGTTTCAGTTCTGTTTCGGTAATATCCGTAACCCTGACCGGTATCGGCTGACCATCAGGCTGATTTACCTGAAGTTGCATTCCTACCTGAGGCTCTACATCCCCCGGAAGCTGATCTTTGGGTACGTTGATCACCAGATCTTCTCTGACTTCACCGTATGCTTCAGCGCTTGGTATATTGATGGTCGTAGAATCACCTACATTTAAACCAACAACCGCTTTTTCAAATCCCGGGATCAGCTGACCCTGACCGAGTGTAAATTCTAATGGTTCTTTTTCTTTTGATGTGTCGAAGATTTCACCGTTTTCAAGTGTACCAGTATAGTGTACTTTAACGGTATCTCCGTCTTTTGCTATTGACAAAATAATCCTTTCTTTTTTATTAACATTTTAAATGTTCCTAAAGATACCCTTTTTTTGAGAAACTTGTGTGATCGGGCCTGTCACATGGTAGCGGCCATAGATCAAACCGGTTTTGGTTTTACGTTTGATCACTCTCCTTGAACAGTTTCTCACTGCGACTGTCAGCAAATTCATCCATTTTTGATGAAAGAATTGCCTCAAGCTGCTTTTTTTCATCTTCAGGAATGGAAGTCAGAAATTCTCGTATTCGCTCATTATCCTCACTTCTTTGAACGAGATACTCAATCGCAATTACGTTTTCACCGGCCCATTTCCAGGCCAGTACTTCATCCCATTGAATCAACCGGTCGAGGAGCAGAATACCTGCAGATCTGAATTCAGGCACCACCTTGAGCGTCCAGATCAAAAAACCAAAACCGATCAATGAAAGGCCGGAGGTTACTCTGATCCCTGTAACAGCCTGATCTGTAAGTATGGCAGTGCGATATAAACCGAAAAGAATTAATACGACTGCCAGAAGATTTGGTGCATGATCAATCCAGAATGAGCGGTGCTGATATAATAATTTTCCACCTTCACTTCTTATCCGGATCAATCGCACCCCATAACCGCCAAAAAAACCGGCTAAAGTGGAGTAGATCACCATCATGAATGGAGCAGCTACCGATTGCGGGAATAAGCCAAATACATAAAGAATCATCAACAGAGTAAATACCGCAAACACAATTAGCGATGTATTGAGCAGAACAAACTTATTCAGACGTTCCAGCATGAAAAGGGGTTTTAGCCCCAGATAGAAACCCAGAATGATTGAACAAATTAAAAAGAGATTTATAATCCACATGTTTTGATCGTATTTTCAGTTTTAGATGTTACTAAGCGTAACTGCGAACCGCAATAAAAATTGAATGGAAAAAAAAGAAACGCCCGTATCTATCGATATCGGTAATAGTGAACAAAAACTGACTGTCGAGTGGGCCGACGGACATACATCTGAATTCTCGCTTTTTGGCCTGAGAAAGAATTGTCCTTGTGTTACGTGCAGGGGAGGGCATGAACTGATGGGGCAATTTGAACCGGAACTTTTTCTTGTTGAGCCTACCCGCATCTACAAGATAACTTCAGCTGAACCGATTGGAAATCATGCACTCAAAATTGTTTGGGATGATGGCCATAATGCAGGGATGTTCAGATGGGGACTGCTTCGCCACATGGATGAAGTAGTATCTCAATTGAAGAAGAGTTAATTAAGCCTTCACAGGTGGTGGATTATTGAATGGACTCCTGATCAGAGCCGTAGAGATATCTTCGATAGAGTCCAATGAAACCTCCAAAAACCATAGAGGAGCCAAGAATGATAAGCCAAATTGTATCATGATCCGGCCGGATAATCAGATAATCACTCAGCCCATTCAAAAAACCTTGCAACTCTGTATGTCCTGCATAGAGCAAAACAAAGCCCGTAACCAATAGAAAGATCGGGAAAAAATTATTACTGAATATGTTGTCTGACGATCTGTGTTCAGACATATTTTCAAGCTATTTTCTTTTTAGAAACAACCCAACCAATCCTGCTGCAGCCGCAGCACCCCCGCCAATCATCATCCAAAGCGCGGAACTGTCGGGAGATCCGGTTACAAACTCTTCAATTTCAGAGCTGACAGATTGATATTCCTGATATCCAAAATAGAGCAGTATTAACCCCGCAATTAGTAGTGCAGCTGAAATCATTTTTTTCATAGCTGATAAATGTAAAATTGCTGTTTTATTTAATAAAAATCTTTTCTGGCATCAAGTAACTTGAGTATTCGCTCCATTGTTTTTCTCTTTTCAACAATATCCCTTGTGTAGAAATAGGTCGAAACAATGACAAGCCCCCAGCTTAATATCCCTAATAATAATGAATTTAGACTCCCTGCCGTTCCAAACTGGACAAAATGATAGATGCTGTATACTGAAAAAGCTATTACAAACAGAATCACAACAAAGCCGAATAGGCGTGTCTGACGTAAAGAGTGGTTAGCCAGTTCCTCAAACCTTTCCTCACGGATCATCTGTTTTTCACGATAGAGATAGATGTGGTTATACTGATTCAACTCCTCTTTAATCATCGCTAAAAAGATGTCGTCTTTACCCATCTCAGTAATCTATATTAATCGGTGTACCCATAGGTTGATCGGTCTGAAATGGCTCAAAAGGATATTCATCCGGCGTAACCACAACACCGCTTGTCAATTTCAATGGAACTGAGAATTCAGAATTGAATGTTGCTTCTACAAACCACGCACTAAACCCGCTTTCCGGAGTGTCAATGTCAATGAAAATTGAACCTGATTCATCCATATCAATTTCCCGTGAAAGCCATATTCTGTCGATCACATACAACCGGAAATCTCGACCTTCCGGATTGTGTGCATTCCAAAGAAGCAGTCGGTCCGGTAAATTATCCGGATCGAATTCAATGTTGAACCCGTCTGTTCCGGCAATCCAATCAAAACGTGGTAAATCCCTGCTCTCAAGAATGTGGTGATAAAAAGCGGCAAGTGACTCTCCGGAATCTGTATCACTCATGGAATGACCCGTATTTGGGACATATCGGATATATTTTTCACCCGGCAGATCATCCCAGTAGAATTGCCAGGAGTCTGGCAGGAAAAATTCATCACTGGCAGCATTTATGATGAATTTTGGCATATCCAATCGATCCAGATAGGAGTAGGGATCAACCAGTTCTCTGAGCCTGGCATATTCCTGAGAATGTTGCCAGTCCATGATCTGTTCATTTTCATACTCCTCAATTGCGGGCGACCACTCGCCATACGCCTGCCAGTGATGTTCGAATGAAGGAATCATATTAAGCAGATCGATAACAACCGGAGCAATGGCCACAACACGATCATCAAAAATAGCCGTTGTCCAGGTTGTCCAGCCCCGTTTGGAGGCTCCGCCAACAACGTACTCTGACACATCAACCTGTACTTCTTCCTGAACAAACTCAGTAATCGTATCCATTGCACGGATTGCGGCTTTGGTCATGGGAAACCTGCTGAGCCATATGGCATCTTCATCAACTGCACCACCTTCCATAAATTGTCTCCAGCCATACGCGATGATATCATCCTCATAACGCTGTTCAAGCCTTTCATCATTAAAAAATTGAATGGGCTGAAAAGGAACATTGTGCAGATCAGCCACCACCGAGTTGGTCAATAATGCAGCTTGTGAAAGCATTGGATTTACTTCATCGGGCAGTTCAGAGTAGTTGGTTCCCCCGCCAATCCAGAGTAATCCGGTTGAATAATTAACTTCATCCGGGATCACAATAGTGAGCCAATGCCACCATGCAGTTTCATTTACAATATCTGCTGAAAGCCACTCTTGTGAAACCATTCTGACTACATAAGCCGTATAACCGTCCCCGTCAATTGTATGGTGCAGTTCATATTCATAAGCCGGATCGCCGTCCGCCAGATAAGCCTCAAAAGGGTGAATTGACTCTTCATCAGCGGAGCACGAAATCAATAAAAAAATGGAAATAAAGAGTAGGAGAGATCTGAATTTCTTCATCTGTACCGGGATCTATAGTTTTTAATGAAAATTGTTGAAAATAACTGATTCGATTATACCATAGACATGGCATATTTGCAACAGATTGGCAAGTTTGTTTACTGTAAAACAGATCAGATCGCAAGATAAGAGCATATAGTTCATGTCTAACCCAAGGATCATAAGAAATTAAATCAGTCTCTCATCTTAACCAGGGCAAATGGTCTAAATCTACATTCCCACCGGTCAGTATTATCCCCACCTTTTTCCCTTCGATATCAATTTTTCGATCCACACAGGCTGAAACCGGTACAGCACAAGATGCCTCAATAATCAATTTGGTTCGTTCCCAAACCGTCCGCATATCACGAACGATCGATTCTTCATGAACAGTCACCAGATCATCCAGTTTCTGACGGATGATCTCAAAAGTGATCTCACCAAGAGAGGTTCTCAGTCCGTCTGCAACCGTATCCGTTCTGAGAACCGGCTGAATGGTTCCTGACTGAAATGACCGATATGCATCATCAGCGCGTTCGGGTTCTACACCGATCACTTTTATTTCAGGATTGATGGCTTTGGCAGCAATACAGGTGCCTGAAATGAGCCCACCGCCACCAACAGGTGCAAGAATAATGTCCAGGTCAGGTATTCTTTCCAACAGCTCTTTGGCTGCTGTTCCCTGTCCTGCTATCACATTTGAATCATTGTAGGGATGAATAAAGTAAGCACCTGTGTTATTGATAAACTTTTGAGCCATCTCTTTTCTGGCCTCAATGGTTGGTTCGCAAAAGAGTATCTCCGCGCCGTATTCACGAACGGCATTCACTTTTACTGCGGGTGCATTACTTGGCATAACAATGGTAGCATGATACCCTTTGAGCCTTGAAGCAAGTGCAACTGCCTGTGCATGATTCCCGGAAGAATGGGTAATGATCCCTTTTTTACCATCTTGTTCAGCTAATGATAAGACGGCATTGCATGCTCCGCGAAACTTGAAGGCACCGACCTTCTGAAAATTTTCACATTTAAAATAGAGCTCTGTATTTAACTCTTTGTTAAACCAAAAAGATG